>JBAZHU010000044.1:0-9922 GCA_041652215.1 Methanoregula sp.
GAAACCTGCACGTCCGAAAAGAAGAACACCGATGCCTGCTGCTGCGGAACGGGTCACGGCCCGCAGGGCAACCATCACCGCTGCGGCCAGGGCCGGTCAAATCAGTAATTTTTTTATTTTTTTTTTTAGGAGTAAGACCCGATGGTCAGTCATCCCGACATTCCCGAACTACTGGAGCAGTACATGGAGGCTATCGGATCATCGGAGCAGTGGGTTACGGTCAGGGAAATCCGGGCTTTTTTTGCCTTAAGTGAAACAACCGGCCCGGCCTTCTCGGGATTTCTCCAGAAAATTTACCAGGGCCCATTCCCGTCGTACCGGTACAAAGTGGCCCGGATAGAGAAATTCAGGGATACAAAACCACCCTACCGGAGCATCAGGAAATATCTTGTCCAGGAACGACCGGGACGTAACCCCCCTCGCAGTACCTCTGCAAGGGAGTACAAATGGCAGTCCCGGTAATCCTGTTATATTAATCCGGATATACAGTATATGTGGAGCGCGTGATGGCAGCAGAAGAAAACCAGAATGAAAATGAATGCCCCCGCCGGGGAAGACCCCGCATGAGGCGGATTATCAACGGGGCATCGGAATCCCGGTGCTACAAACCCTGCTGCTGTCCAGAAGAAGAGGGCGAGGGTATTTCGCTCCAGCCTGAAGAGATCGAGCTGATCCGGCTCATCGATCTCGAAGGGCTCGAACAGGAAGAGGCTGCCCAAAAGCTCGGGGTCTCCCGCAAGACCGCGTGGCGCGATCTTCACGAGGCCCGCCGCAAGATTGCCGATGCCCTCGTCAATGGAAAAGGCATCCAGATGACCGGTTGCCAGAAAGCGGCGGAAGGCCGGTGCCCGAAGTGCCTTAAGTAGGACTCTCCCCGGGCTTACCTCTGGCATCCCGTACTCTTTTTTGTGCCGTTTCGATTACTTTTAAGTGGTTTCGCTCATATGGGTAATTACCGCTCCTGAAACGGGGGCATGAGGCACTGATATGAGCAACGAACCAATGAAAATTCCCGTGAATTATGCCGAAGCTGCCGAAACCTTAAAAAAAGTGCTGGACCTGAAAGGATCCCCGGTAGCGATCAAACTCGCCACATCAAAAGAAGAGATCCCCGCCGGCATGGAAGAACTTGACAAGACCATCCGGCATTGTTCGATGGTGAACCTTGCCAGAACCGAAGGGAAAATATTTTTCGCACCCTCGGCAAAACACGAATGTAACGGCGGCGCATGGTCGCTGGGCCTCCGCGAGATCACCCCGACCCTGAAATCCGGCGATTTTTATTTCAAGCTGGGAAAGTTCGACAGCCCGGCGGCCTGCAAGCGGACCATCGACAAGGTAGCGCATCTCAACGCGGGCGACACCTACGCCACCCTGTATGCGCCGCTCGAAAAGACTCCGTTTACTCCGCAGGTCGTGCTGATCGTCACCACACCAAGGAACATGCTCAAGCTTGCCCAGAGTACGCTCTTCAGGCTCGGCGGGCGCATCTATGCCGAGTTCTCCGGCATCCAGTCGGTCTGTTCGGATGCGACGGCCCAGACCTATCTTACCGGGCGCCCGAACTTCTCGCTGGGGTGCGACGGGTCGAGAAAATTCTCCGGTATTAACGATGACGAGATGGTAATGGGTCTCCCGGCAGAACTGCTCCCTGAACTTGTCACTGCACTGAAGATCGTGACAGCTGCACCCGGTTCAAAAAAATAATCGCGACAAGAGAACCTGGCGGAAGAGTTCTGCCCGTCATGCCGGACCTCTTTTGAGAAAAGGTCCGGGAGATGCATGAACGGGCAGGTCCCCGCTTACTTTTTTATTGAGTCACCATGCTTAAATCTTTATGCGCATATGCGTAATTATTATTCATACCAAAAACGGACGTGAGAACTATGCCGAACTTTGATGGAACCGGCCCCTTAAAACGGGGAAGAGTCATTGGACGGGGACTCGGTACCTGCAAAACCTGCGATGAGGAATGCCAGCAGAAGGCCCGCAGTAAAAAACCCGTCGCCCAAGAACGCCGGGCGGACTAATCACCGGGAGAAAAACGACATGCCTCAGCCATTCATCAGCGTACACGACCTCTGCATGGACTACGGCGACACGCGGGTCCTCAATAAAGTCTCTTTTGAGATCCCCGAAGGAGAAATTATCGGGGTCATCGGGCGGAGCGGCGCAGGCAAAAGCGTGCTGATGCACCTGCTCCGTGGCGTGGAACAGCCGCCGACCGGAGGCTCCATCATCTACCATATGGCAGCCTGCGACCACTGCACCTTCATGGATGTCCGGAGCCGGGCGGGACAAAAATGTCCGGAATGCGGCGGCAATCTCGTAGCCGTGGATGTCGATCTCTGGGACGAGAGAACGGACGGTATGAAGGCCCGTGTCATGCACCGGACCGCGATCATGTTCCAGCGCTCGTTTGCCCTCTACGGTGACGACCGGGTGATCGAGAACGTGCTCCACGCGCTTGACGATATCAACTACCCGCAGGAGAACGCGATCAACCGGGCGGCCGACCTCATCGATCAGGTGAGGCTCTCGCACCGGATGATGCATATCGCCCGCGACCTTTCGGGCGGTGAGAAACAGAGGGTGGTGCTCGCCCGGCAGCTCGCAAAGAACCCGGCGATGCTCTTTGCCGATGAACCAACCGGAACGCTCGATCCGGAGACGGCCAGGCTGGTCCATAGCATGCTCATCGGGGCGGCAAAGAAGAACACGATGGGCATGGTCGTCACCTCGCATTTCTCACAGGTGATCGAAGATATGGCAAACCGTGCGATCCTTCTCGTGAATGGAGAGATCGCCGCAATAGGCACGCCGAAGAGCGTGATCCGGTCGTTTGCAAAAGACTACCACGAGATCGAGGAAGCAGAACCGGTGAAACTGGGTGAGAAGATCCTTGTTGCCCGGGACGTAACCAAACGCTATATCTCTGTTGACCGGGGCGTCGTCAAAGCGGTAAACACCGTAACGTTTGACGTCGCAAAAAAGGAGATATTCGGCATTATCGGGAAGAGCGGCGCGGGCAAAACGACGCTCTCGCAGATCATCGCAGGTATCATCGAACCGACGAGCGGGGAGATGAACGTCCTGATCGGCGACGACTGGGTGGATATGACAAAACCCGGCATCGAAGAGAGGGGCAGGGCAAAGGAGTACATCGGACTCCTGCACCAGGAATACGACCTCTTCCCCCACCGCACGGTCATCGACAACCTGACTGATTCGATTGGCCTTGAATTCCCCAAGGAACTCGCGATCCGTAAAGCAGTAGTCACGCTCCGGATGGCCGGGTTCTCCGAAGAGAAAGCCCGGGAGATCCTGAACCGGCACCCGGGGGATCTCTCCGACGGAGAGCGTCACCGGGTCGCGCTTGCGCAGGTGCTCATAAAAGAGCCGCGTCTTGTCATTCTCGATGAGCCGACCGGTACCATGGACCCCATCACCAAGCAGGACGTGAAACATTCTATCCTGCACGCGAGGGACGAGATGGACGAGACGTTTATCGTCGTCTCCCACGATATGGACTTCGTGCGGGACATCTGCGACCGGCTCGCCCTGATGAGGGGCGGGAAGATCATCGATATCGGTCCGACCGCAGCGATTCTTGCACAGGTCACCGATGAAGAAAAATCCAGTTGAACGTTCAAACTAAAATATTCCTCATACTCCCAAAGATGACGATACCATGACAGCACATACACCATCAAACGAACCGGCATGCGATGAGAACTGCAGTACCTGCGCGTCTGCGCAACCGCACAGCGCCCCAAAAGGACTGCCCCCGAAAGCAAAGATCGATGTGAAGCACGTCATCCTCGTCCTCTCCGGGAAAGGCGGCGTGGGAAAATCGACCGTATCGGTAAACCTTGCATCTGCGCTCGCCGGCAACGGGAAAAAGGTCGGCCTCCTCGACCTCGACTTCCACGGCCCCAATATCCCAAAGATGCTGGGGATCGAAGACCAGCGGCCGGCAGTCTCGGGAAAAACCCTCGAACCGGTCCATGTCACCGGCAACCTGTCGGTCATATCGATGGCGTTCCTGCTCCCGGATACGAGCACCCCGGTCGTCTGGAGAGGGCCAATGAAGATGGTCGCCATCCAGCAGTTCCTTTCTGAAGTAAACTGGGGCGCACTCGATTACCTTGTCGTGGATCTTCCCCCGGGCACCGGGGATGAAGCACTCTCGATCGCCCAGCTGGCGCCGAACGTGAGGGGCGCCGTTATGGTAACCACCCCGCAGGACGTGGCGGTGCTGGATGCCATGAAGGCGGCGAAATTCATTGAAAAACTGGAACTGCCGGTCCTTGGGATTATCGAGAACATGAGCGGGATGGTCTGCCCCCACTGCGGCGAGGTTATCAACCTCTTTGGCAAGGGTGGTGGAAAGAAAGCCGCCGAGGATCTCGGTGTTCCGTATCTTGGTGCGATTCCCCTCGACCCGGAACTGGTTAAGGCCGGCGACGAAGGCAGGCCCTATATCCTGCGCCACGCCGATTCCCCGACAGGGAAAGCGACAGATATCGTCATGAAGAACCTGGTCGCAGAGATAGAGAAAAAACCGGCATAACTGCCGGGCAAATGTTCCCGCAGAACGCTAGAAAACGATGGGGAAATACGAAGGGATACCGGAACTGCTGGAGCAGTTCATGGAAGAACAGGGTGCTGACGAGCGATGGGTCTCCGTTCAGGAGCTCCGCGACCGTTTCGTCCTGACCCGTTACCAGTGCAATACCGTTTCGGGATTCCTGCGCCGGCTTGAATTCGGGACGTATGGACAGTTCCCGTTTATTGTCATAAGGATTGAACAGGGGCAGGGAACTTCCCCGGCACGGCCACCAAAGTGCCGGTATCTTGTCAAACGAAGAGATCAGAGCGATGCTGCACCGTTTGGTGCGAGGAATACTACCAGCGAAGGACGTTCTGGGGGGCTCATGGGTCTGGTGCACACCGGGTCTGTCCCGAAACGAGTGAAAATCAATAGTGAATGATGCACGTAATCAGTACTGATTTTTTTATAGTAGTGCTGCCAAGATCGGGTATATTCCCCGTGGAGAAGAGTATGAAAATTACTGACGTTTCAAAGGTGGTATCCGGCCCGAACCCGCACCACGTCGATGCCCGCAAGATCTATGATTCGCCGCACGCGATGGCGGTGGTAATTACGCTTCAGCCGGGTGAGGCTCTGAAGAAACATATCACACCGGTCGATGTTTTCTTTTATGTGCTGGAGGGAACCGGGGTTGTCGAGATTGGCGATGAGAAGAAAACTGTCGGGAAAGATGTGCTGGTCGAGAGCCCCGCACGTATCCCGCACCGGTGGTCCAACGAGAGCCCCTCGGTATTCCGGGTTCTTGTTGTGAAGGTCCCAAAACCAACGGAAGAGACAAAACTGCTGTAAGGTATTTGAGCGTCTTTTTCCACCACGGGCAACCTGATGGAACCGGGATTTGTTTCCCGTATCGGGAGGTTTTAATTAAAAAACACTGTTTTCCCTGATGACCCCAAGGGGGTTAATCTGGCAGGGAACAGGGCTGGTGCAGGGTATTTCCTGATAGCACGGCCCATGAAGTACCACCCCCTTTGAAAACAAATATACCCTGACGAAAGGAAAAAAACAATAATGAAAAACCCGTTCCACATCATGATCATCCCGACGCTGGGCTGCCCCTCGAAGTGCAAGTACTGCTGGAGTTCTGAAGAGGGATCGCCGGTCATGAAACCAGAGACCGTAAAGGAGATCGTGGAATGGCTCAGGGGGTTCGAACGGGACCGGGTGACGTTCACGTTCCACGGCGGGGAACCGCTGCTTGCAGGAGCAGACTTTTACCGGCAGGTGCTGCCGATGCTCACGCAGGAGCTCGCCCACCTGCACCCGGAGTTTGCGATGCAGACGAACCTCTGGCGGATGACCCCGGAGATCGCGGATGTCCTTGCACAATATCATGTGCCTATCGGTTCGAGTATCGATGGGCCGGAGGCGATCACCGATTCGCAGCGGGGGGACGGATACTACCAGAAGTGCATGCGGGGGTATGAGATCGCAAAGGAGCACGGCCTCGATGTGAGGTTCATCTGCACGTTCACGAACAAATCGGTGAAGTCCCGGGAGGAGATCTTCCGGTTCTTCCTCGAAAAGGGCTTTACCCTGAAACTGCACCCGGCGCTGCCTTCCCTGCGCTCCGAAAACCCGAAGGAGTGGGCGCTGGAACCGGCGGAATATGGCGACCTGCTGGTGTATCTTCTCGACCAGGCGCTCGATCATATGGGCGAGATCGAAGTGATGAACATTAACGACCTCTGCCGGTGCGTGTTTACCCGGCGGGGAAGCGTCTGCACGTACGTGGACTGCATGGGGAGCACGTTTGCCATCGGGCCCGACGGGAGCATCTATCCCTGCTACCGGTTTGTCGGGATGACGGAGTACGTGATGGGCAATGTCGCAGATCACCCGTCGATGGAAACCCTCATGGACTCGGACGCAGGTAAACTGATGCTCTCCTTTAAGGAGTACGTAGACACTGCCTGCGGGGCATGTAAACATATCAAATACTGCCGGGGCGGGTGCCCCTACAACGCGATGGCCCCGACACCGGGGAGGATCGAGAGCGTCGACCCGCACTGCGTGGCCTACAAACGGATCTTCGACGAGATCGGCGACCGGCTCAATAAGGAGATGTTTGACACGCCACCGATGGAAATGGGCGGATTCGGGATGCCATCCGTGCCAAAACCGCAGAAACCTGCAAAGCCCGGGGTCATGGCGCTGATGCGGAAGAATGCGATGCGGTAAAAACGGAGTCTCCCGCCCGGGATATTAACGAGAGGATACGATCGAACTCTTGAAAAAAAAACTTCACAGACGCTCGTGGGGGCTCAAGTCCCCGCTGCGTGGGCATCCCCATGGTGCGATGCCGCCCTTGAAGGAAATACGCACATCAATCGCAAAAACGCAAACAAGGGGCGACAGGCACGGTCCACTCCGTTTCACGGTGCTTTGAGCAAATTGTAAAAAACTAATGTAGTTACAGAGAGAGAAAAAATAAAATTTGATGAAGGGGTTTATGCACTCTTTGTGTTCTTTGCAGCGGACTTGTCAGCCGGTACATTCTTTGCGGCTGCTGCTGCCTTGTTGTTCTTCTTTGACGTTGTGATCACTTCCTTTTCGTTGTTTGTGGTGTGTGCCACTACTCTTGTTCTCTTGATGCCGGGATATACGCTTTCTTCTCGCACGGGGATTCCGGCTGGTTTAAGCGGGCATTTTTGCGACCGGGCAGCAGAGAACGCACCGGCAGGTGCCAGAACAGCTCAGGTAAAGCCAATCCGTAACCCTCATCTGTCTTCACCAACAACCCCAACAGATGGACACTCCGGATACGGCAGGGAGCACGAAGGGCTTTACACTTCTTATCCTCTCCATATCGCTTGCGACATTCATGTCGAGCCTTGATGGTACGATCGTCAATATCGCACTCCCGACAATCTCCGAATCGTTCAACCTCTCGATGACAACCGTGAGCTGGGTTGCGACTTCCTACCTGCTCGTGATGGTGGGCTGCGTACTCGTCTTCGGGAAGATCTCGGACACGATCGGGTACAAGAAGATCTTCCTTGCCGGCTTTGCCATCTTTACGCTCGGGTCGTTTTTCTGCGGGTTCCTGCCGGAAATTATCCTCGGTTTCCCCTCGCTTGTGATCTCCCGTATATTCCAGGCGGTCGGAGGGGCGATGATCATGTCGGTGGCAGCAGCCATGATCACTGCGTATATCCCGGCAAAACTCAAAGGAAAGGCGATGAGCATCATCATGCTCTTTGCCGCGCTCGGCACGGCTATCGGCCCGACCATCGGGGGCATCCTGACGCAGTACCTTTCCTGGCACTGGATCTTCTTCATCAACGTGCCGGTCGGGATCTTTGCTATCCTGCTGGGGGCCAAAGTCATCCCGGCGTCGTCGCCGGTGGGGAATAACGGTGGATTTGACAAGGCAGGGGCCGGCCTTGTCTTTGTGGGACTTGCATCGCTGGTCTTTATGGTCTCGGAGGGCGAGACCCTTGGCTGGGCGTCGCCGGTCATCCTCGGGGCGGCAGTACTTGCGGTCATCACCCTTGGCGGGTTTGTCCGGCACGAACTCGGGGCCGCCGACCCGCTGCTTGACATCCGCCTGTTCAGGAACAGGAACTTTTTCCTGGCAAACCTGCTGCTCTTCCTGGTCTTTTTCAGTTTCTCTGGGATCAGCTACCTGCTGCCGTTCTATCTCGAATATGTACACAGTTACGACACGTCAACTGCCGGCCTGATCATGACCTCGCTCTCGTTTGCGATGATGGTCGCGGGGCTTATTGCAGGCGCGGCATTCAACCGGCTCGGGCCCCGCCGGCTCTGCATCCTCGCGTGCTTCCCGCTGATCCTCGGCTACTTCATGATGACAAAACTGTTTGTCCATACCTCGACCGGTTTTGTCATCGTCGCTCTCGGACTTATCGGCTTTGGCCTCGGCTTGATTGTGACGCCGGCAACCACGCTGATCATGATGTCGGTTTCAAAGACAAAGGCGGGGATGATCTCGAGCCTGACAAGCCTCGAACGGACTGCCCCCCTCTCAATCGGGATCGCGATCTTCAACCTGATCCTCATCGTGGGTGTCATCGGGGTTGCAAAAAACTACGATGTCACCTTAAAATCCCCGGCCGATATCCAGATGCAGGTGCTCTCTGCCGGGTTCGATATCGCATTTCTCCTCTCGCTCGTGCTGGGTATCGTTATCCTGATCATTGCCCTCGCGATAAAAGAAGAGATTCACCCGGACTATGCCGAGGAGGCAAAGATCCTGCTCGGAAAATCACACTAATGCATCACTCTCTTTTAGAGGATGTCAGAACCAGCATTTCAAAAAATACGTTTTTTTGGGTAACTTTTCCCGGGGCATAATTTTCCGGTTGTTATTCCCGCAGGACAACAGACCTGTTAAAAAATTTCAGAAAAAAAGGTATGCCGGGTTATGCCGGTGCCAGGTAGATGCCGGATCCCAGGAACCAGTCATTGTCTACCTTCTCGACATAGCCCAGTTTGGGCTCGACAGTCCGGTTGTGTGCGGGGTTGATATAGTAAAACCGGACATATCCGCTGCCGTTTATCGCGGCGTCCCGCAGATCGGTGATGAAGAGTCCGCCATTTGCATCGGGTTCAGCGAGACGGTTTACACCGATCTTCTCCGGGCTGAACGGGTGGGCAATGGTGGTTCCGTTGAAATCATAGGCATAGATATAGAGTTCGCCCTGAACAAACGAACCGTTCGGGTTGGAAAACTCTGCGAGGGCTTTTTCTTTGCCATTTGTTTTTGCATAGGCCGCCGCACTGTCGACGAAGGCGACAAGCGTTGCATTGGAGGTATAGGCCACCTCACCGGGGGTTCCCGTACTTGTGGGTGCTGATGAGGCAACAGCTGACGGGGTTTGGGTGCAGCCGGCGGTTATCAGAAATATGCCGAGAACAACCACGCACAGGATCGAAAAGGATCTTATTTTCACGATGTTTATTTGGTTTTTCATAATCAAAAAACGAACTGATTGTGACCCTGTATTTTTTATTTTAGGTGCATAAAACGAACCTTAAACACCGACAGATGGCCATTACACTACCCCCACAATGGATTTTTACCGACGGTATCCTTGTCGGGGACACCGGCACATTTTTTGTTTTTAAAGAGGGGGTCGCGTGGTGCTCCCGCATTTTTCCAGACCCAAAGTGGGCATACCGGCAGATCCCTGGCGGGGCTTATGAGGGCGCTCGGGTTAACTATATATTTTATGTATTCCCAATATGCCAATAAATATATTGTACCAAACTACAATATAATGCAGGTGCAAAAATATGGAGACCGCAGCCATAGTTTACCGCTCCCTGCCCGCACAGGATAGG
>JBAZHU010000045.1:0-9842 GCA_041652215.1 Methanoregula sp.
CATCGAATACCGGTACGGCACACCGGAAATGCGAGCCGTCTGGAGCGAGGAGAACCGGTTTTCCTGTGTCGTAACCGCGGAAGTCGCGCTGGCGCAGGCAGAGGCAGCGCATGGCCTGATCCCCGAATCTGCGGCCGGGGAGATCGCAAAGAACGCACAGAAGGCGTCCCTTGTCCGTGCAAAAGAGATCGAAGCGGAAATCAGCCACGATATGATGGCAATCGTGAAAGCAATCTCTGAGGTCTGCGGCGATTCCGGACGATGGGTGCACTATGGCGCCACCTCAAACGACATTCTCGACACGGCAACCGGCCTCCAGCTGGCCCAGGCAATGGATCTGATCGATGCAAAGCTGCGTAACCTTCTCGGGGTGCTGATCAAGAAGGCCGGGGAGACAACGACGCTTGTGGCAGTCGGGAGGACTCACGGACAGCAGGGAGTGCCAACAACGTACGGCCTCAGGTTTGCCATCTGGGCAAGCGAGGTGGGAAGGCACATCGAACGGCTGGAACAGTTACGCCCCCGGGTCGCGGTCGGGCAGATGACCGGCGCGGTAGGGACACAGGCGGCGATCGGGCCAAAGGGCATGGACGTGCAGGCAACGATGATGCAGCACCTCAACCTCTCTTCCGTGGATGTCTCCAACCAGGTGATCTCACGCGACCGGTACGCGGAATACTTTATGTTCCTCGCCAATGTTGCAACCACACTCGACAAGATCGGTGTCGAGATCCGCTCGCTTCAGCGCACTGAAATTGGAGAGGTGGAAGAGGCATTCGGGGCAAAACAGGTGGGCTCGTCCACGATGCCGCACAAGAGAAATCCCATAAAATCCGAACAGGTCTGCGGCCTTGCGCGGATTATCCGTTCCTCCGTTGAACCGGCGCTTCTCAATAACACGCTGTGGGACGAACGGGATCTCACTAACTCATCCTGCGAACGGGTGATTTTTCCCGAAGCATCCATCCTTACCGATCACTGTCTCCGGCTCATGACAACAGTACTCGATAAGCTGGTGATCAACCGCGCAGCGATCCGGCGCAACCTGGCATTCCTTCACGGGATCAACATGGCGGAATCCGTGATGATTGAACTCACCCGGCGTGGCATGAACCGGCAGGACGCCCATGAACGCGTGCGGATGGCAAGCATGCAGGCGCTTGCCGAAAGCCGGCCGCTTGCCGATGTGCTGGGGGCAGATCCCGAGGTTGTCAGGTTCTGTTCGCGGGACGATCTCGTTACCCTTCTTGCACCTGACGCATATATTGGCACATCGGTCGCGCAGGTCAGCCGTGTGGTTGAGAAACTCCGGCCGCTTGTACGATAATCTTCTCTATTTTATTTTATAAAAAATGCAGGAACAATAATGACAGATTTATACGTTACAAACGTTAACTCAAACTAGTAATGGAACGGCAGATCACCATCCGGGGACACGTATTCTCTCATACGGATATTGTACGTTTCACGGTCATTGCGTCGCTTACGCTCTCTTCTATCCTGATTACGGCGATAGCTCTTGCCCAGAATATCGGTGCACTCTATCCCCAGCTCTTTTACTTCCCCATCCTGTATGCAACCTATTTCTATCCCCGACGCGGGATCATCCTCGCCGGGTTCTGCGGGATCGTGTACGAATGCCTCGTGTATTTCTCGCTCTTCCCGGATACGCTTGCCCTCTGGTCGGCCACCGGCCAGGCAGTCCTCTTTATCTGTGTCGCGTTTGCGGTCGCGTACTTTACCAACATTATCCGGGTCTCGGAAGCACGTTACCGCAGCATTTTTGAAAACTCGCTTCTGGGAGTCGTCCTTTTTGACAGGAACGGTTTTGCTATCCGGCTTGCCAACCAGCAGGTCGCAGCGATGCTCGGCTATACTGTTGAAGAACTCGGCCATATGACTTTTTCTGCGCTTTTCTTCTCCCGAGACTTTCAGCGCCGGTTCTTTGAACACCTGGGATCCGGGGAAGATATCAGGAATTTTGAAACCTGTTTTGCTACAAAAACAAAAGAACCTCACTGGGTAAACCTTTCCTGGAGCCGGATCGACGACACCATCGTCAGCAGTTCGGTTATCGATATTAATGCCGAAAAACTCGCCCGACAGGTGGCAGTTGACAGTTCCACCCAGTACCAGCAGGTAACCGAGAACTCTCCAACGGGCATGGTCATCACCGACCATACGAAAATCCTCTTTGCAAATCCGGCATTCTCTACGTTCTCCGGGTACGAATCCACAGAATGCACAGGACGGGATCTGGCTGACAGTGTTCTTGATGAAGACAGGGAACGGTTCATGACCTTTGCCGGCCGCTGGGACGCAGCAGCGCCGGTCCAGGATCGGGCAGAGTTCCGTTTTGTGACAAAGAGCGGCGAGATCAGGCGGGCAGTCCTTTACTTTACCCCAATTACAAGGAACAACCGGCCGGCCGGGCTGGTTAACCTTATCGATAACACAGAATGGGAAGAATTCCGCGAGCGGGTGGAGCAGACCAAAGAGAGGCGGCGTGAAATGATGCGAGCTGTGGCCCATGAACTCAGGACGCCGCTTCAGCCGATCATGGGGTACCTCAATTTACTTCTCCAGGACCCGCAGGCATTCGGAGTGACCGGACAGACAAAGCAGATTCTCGAACGGTGTGCAAAAAGTGTCGATCAGGAGCGCCAGATCATCAACCAGATGCTGGAACTATCGGTACTGGAAGGGGAGGACACCGGTCTGGATTATACCGTCTTTTCTGTGCGGGGTATGGTCAATTCTGTCATCGCAAGCGGCGGATATGCCATCAAGGCAGAGATCGCAATCGATATCCCTCCCGACCTCACGTTCGAAGCCGACCGTCAGAAACTCTCCCATGTCATTGATGTGCTGCTGGCAAACGGGGTTGCCTACACCAAACCGCCAAAAAAGATATGGATTACCTACCGGGGCTCGCCAACCATCCCGTTCCACCGGCTTGCAATACAGGATAACGGCGTTGGTATCACTGAGGCCCAGCTCGATGAGATATTCAAATCCGAAAGCAACGGGGGTGCTGATGCGCTCGGACACAGTGCCGGGGAACCCGGGCTGTCGCTTGCGATTGCAAAGAAGTATATTCAGCTGCACGGCGGGTATATCAGCGTAGACAGTATCAGGAACATCGGGAGCACGTTTACTCTCCATATACCGAAAAAACGACCGGATAAAGGTGATAGCCATGACACGTAAGATTGTAGTTGTCGAAGACGACCAGCCAATCCTCGACCTTATGGGTATCCTGTTGAAAAAACTGGGATACGAACCTGTACTTATTCCCAACGGACTTGACGCACTGATCTATGTCAGATCAGAACCCCCTGCCCTGATCCTGCTGGACATCATGATGTCCCCTCTTTCAGGCTGGGAATTCCTGGAACGGTTGCGAAACGAGTACAATCAGCGGGAGATCCCGGTGATCCTCTTTACCGCATCACCCACAGTTCCCGGGAAGATGGCAGAACTTCATGACCCGAAACTGGGAATCCTCCAGAAACCGGTCACGTTCGACGAACTCAAAACATCCCTGCAACAATTTCTTGCATAAGTTTCCCGGACACCGGGGACATGGCGCCCCATTTTTGGAATTAATTATCTGCACAGATTTATCAGGATGTTGTCAGGTAGGCCACTATGACGGCAGGCAAGAGGGGACATAAATCATTATCTGTTTAGAAAAACGATGGAAATATACGTAAATTTTCGATCCGACTCCGTTGGAGGCAGGCATGATATCGGTCTTATACGTTGACGATGAATCAGCGCTCCTTGAAGTGACAAAGGTTTTTTTAGAAAGGGGTGGCGAGTTCAGGGTCAATACCGCCACTTCAGCACACGAAGGGATCGAAAAACTAAAAGAAGAACGATACGATGCGCTGGTATCGGATTACCAGATGCCCGAGATGGACGGTATTGAGTTCCTGAAATATCTCCGCCCGCGCTGCAACGGAATGCCGTTCATCCTCTTTACCGGAAAAGGGGTGGAAGGGGTAGCGATTGAAGCGCTTAACGCCGGTGCGGACTTTTACCTCCAGAAGGGAGGTTCGCCCCGGGTTCAGTTTGCAGAACTCGAAACAAAAATACGGTCAGCCGTTGCACGGAGGCAGAGCGAACAGGCGCTCCGACAGTCAGAGCTGGCATACCGGACGCTTGTTGAAAACCTTGCAGATGTCGTTTATGCGGTCAGCGAAGAGGGAATCGTTACGTATGCAAGCCCCCGTATAAGTCAGTTCGGCCACGACCCAAAAGACGTAATCGGAAAAGATTTTGCCATGCTTGTCTGTGCAGAGGATATACCCTCTGTCGCCCGCCATTTTGCGGATTCAAAACGGGGAATTCCTGCCTCGTTTGACTTAGGGATAACCGATCAGAGCGGTCAATCCCACCGGGTCCGCGCGTCATTTTGCCCACAGATGGATCGCGGCAGGTTTACCGGTGTGCAGGGCCTGCTGACAGAGATATCAGTGGATATGAAAAATGATGCGATGGCGAGGAGAAGTGAGAATCTTTTTCGGCTGCTGCTGGATACTGCAACCGACGGAATGCTCGTTCTCGATCCAAAAACCGGTTCACCCGTAGAGTTTAACGAGGAAGCCTGCCGCCAGTTGGGGTATACCCGGGATGAGTTTGCCGGACTCAAGCCTTGTGACTGGGAAGTGGCGGATGCACCGCAGACTCTCCGGAAAATGATCCCGGAGATCCTGCATAAAGGCCAGGCAACCTTCGGGACCCGGCACCGGACAAAAGAGGGCAGGATCCGGGAGGTAGTGGTAACCGCACGGACCCTTGACACCGGCAATCAAACGAGGATTGGGGCAATCTTCCACGATGCCACAGATGAGAATGCGGTAAAGCGAACTCTCGATGATCGGGCTGCCGGATTTGCGGAGATGTACGAACAGGCACCGCTCGCCTGCCTGTCGCTCTCTCCCGACGGTCGTATTATGGATATCAACCGGGCAGGCACGGTGTTGCTGGGGCGTTCTAAAAACGAGATAATCGGCAGATCACTTGCGGAATTTATTACCCCAAAAGAGCAGGAGCGGTTCTCAAGGGGCATTCAGGAACTGGAGCACTCGGGCATAACCCACACCGAACAGTTTACCCTTGCCCGCAAAGATGGCAGTACAGCCTTTGTTTCACTGGACGGCTCGGCTTTCCCGGGTCCTGACGGTAAAAAATCCCAACTGGTTGTCACGCTGATTGATATCACCTTGCAGGTACAGGAAGCTACGACGTTGCAGGCAACCGCCGCATCCGCTGAGGGAGTCATCACCGGTGCCCGCGACGGGATTCTCACCTGCACCCAGGATCTGGTTCTTACCGGCTGGAACCCTACGATAGAGGACATTACCGGGATTATCGCCCGGGATGCACTCGGGAAACCGCTTGCTGACGTGCTGCCCTTCCTGCACGGGACTGGGAACGAATCCCCAGCGGCACATGCACTAGCCGGAGAGATCGTCGCCACTCCAGATTCACGCTATGAGTATCCCGGAACCGGGAAACACGGCTGGGCACGGGCGATCTTTTCACCCCTGCGTGATGCCCGGGGGACTATCGGGGGAATCGTAGGTGTAGTGCAGGAGATCACTGCCCGCACAACTGTCGTCCAGCGGATCCGGGCAGTAAACCGGCTCTATGCGATCAGCTCCCGGGTCAGCATCGCCGCAGCAAAATCCCGTGAGCTGGAGACACTGCTTGCCGAGACCTGCCGGATCGCTGCCGCTGACGAAGCGATCTGCATGGCATGGATAGGTCTCTTCGATCACGTTGCCGGCATTCTCCGGCCGGTAGCACAGGCCGGGAACGAAGAAGACCTTCCAAAAGAGGGATACCGGATCACTGATACGAATCAGGGGGAAGGGCTGGCCGGTGATGCCGTCCGCACGGGTATGCCCGTTGTCTGCCGCGATACAGGTGCCCCTCCTGCCGCACAACCCTGGATGAAAGACGCATGCCAGCACGGGTACAGGTCCCTGGCTGCCGTACCATTCCGGCTTAAAGGCGAAATCGTGGGAGTCTTTACTCTCTGTTCCGGTGAACCGGATGCGTTTTCTGATGAGGAGGCAGAACAGCTTGCGCTCCTTGGGACCACGCTCTCTTCGGCCCTTGACCTGCTCGACAAAAAAACGCTCCAGCGCCGGGCCGGCAGGGAATCTCATGGCAGTTGGGAACGCACCCGGTTCCTTGCCGGGGGAATTGAGTATTCGTCCGTCCCGTTTGCTGCGATCTTTCCCGATGGCAGTACCGGGGCGGTAAACACAGCGCTCTGTACCATGCTCGGGTATACCGAGGACGAACTGCTCGCACTCCCGTTAACCGGCCTCTTTGAGGGGGGTAACCCTGCTGCTGATGAGCGATTCCAGAGGGTAATAGCCACAAAAACGCCGGAGCGTTACGAGAGTGTCATCCATACAAAAGACGGCACACTCATGCCGGTCGAAATCTTTCTCCAGGCAATGACCGATGAGACCAGCGGCCAGCCCTGCACTTACGTATTTCTCACCAATATCGCAGACCGGAAACAGCGGTCGGATGCGCTCGACAAAGAACGTCAGCAGTACCGTACGTTCTTTGAGACCGCGAGCGCGGCCATGTTAATCACAACGCCGGAGGGGGGTGTCCTTGCCGCAAACCCGGCTGCATGCAGGCTGTTTGGCCGGACAGAAGAAGCATTACGTTCAGCTGACGATGGAGGGATGGCCGGCGCCGGGGATCCCCGGTTTATCGAACTTGCGCGGACATGCAGCGAGAACGGGACCGCACGCGGGGAACTGCGGCTTCTTGGGGCTGATGGAATGCAGTTTGATGCGGAGATCCTGGCTGCCAAGTTTATCGACCAGGACGGCCGGGACGCCATGAACCTGATCCTCAGGGATATCACCGGACAGAGAACGGCCGGGGCAGCACTGATGCAGGATCAGAACAGCGCTGTTGCCGTGGCGGTTCTCGACAGCCTGCCAAATCCCCTCCGGAGATCCAACCCCAAAGGCGAATGTGACTTTTTCAACAAAGCGTGGCTCGCGTTCACCGGAAAGGCACCTGCCGATGAGACAGGAGACGGCTGGATGGAGGGCATCCATCCGGATGACCGCTACCGTTACCGGGAAACCAGCATGCAGCAGGATAATTCCCAGGGCCTGCCGGGTGTAGAGTACCGTCTCAGGAATAATGCCGGAGAATACCGGTGGATCCGCGAGATCCGTATACCCAACCCTGCACCGGACAGGACAGAAGCCGGCATCATATACACCTGCTTTGATATCCACGAATGCCGGCAGGCAGAAGAAGATTTGGAGGAGGAAAAGGCGCAGTACCGGGCCATTTTCGAGAACATTACGGATGCCGCCTTTCTCGTAAGCGACAGAATCCTCGATTGCAACGCTGCGGCGATCCGGCTGTTTGCCTGCACCCGCGAGGATCTCATCGGGCACGACATACTGGAATATTCCCCCCTTTACCAGCCGGACGGGAAGGCATCAGCCGATGCCGTACGGGAGTATCTTGAGGCAGCCCGTGAAGGAAATACGCAGGCATTTCCCTGGGTTAACACGAGACGCGATGGTACGACCCTCGAAACACGGATCACCCTTGCCGCGCTTAATAGCCACGGGGAACAGCAGGTACTCGTTGTTAGTGAGAACCTGACGGAACAAAACCGGGCGGAGCGCGAGATCCAGAGACTTGCCTCCTATCCGCAACTGAACCCCAATCCGGTCATCGATGTCCAGCCGGACCGGACGATAACCTATACCAACCCGGCAACCTCCGTTGTACTCTCATCCCTCGGGCTCCCTGATGACCCGGCTGCGTTCCTGCCGGGAGATATTGATGCGATCATAAAATCGATCACTCCGGTGCGACAGGTTCGGGTTGATCGGATCGTTCAGATCAAGGAACGATCGTTTCACGAAGTTATCTGCCCCGCCCCGGAACCGACCGTCATGAGGATCTACGCTTACGATATTACCGACAGGGTACAGGCAGCTGAAGCGCTCGCGTATGCCAACCACAAACTGGGCATCCTCACGAGTATCACCCGGCACGATATCCAGAACAAACTAACCGGGGTTCTCGGGTATCTCGACCTTCTCAGAGGATCCCTGCGTGAACCGCAACTCATAGAGTTCCTTGACAAGGCCGAATCCTCGGCAAACGCTATCCGGCATCATATTGACTTTACCAAGGACTATGAATCTCTTGGGGGAACCGCCCCGGTCTGGCAGGAAATCACACCCCTCCTTGCGGATGTGAGGTCACACTTTGAGGTCGAAGGGATTGCATTTGAGGAGCCGACACCGGGGTTTGCGGTCTTTGCCGATCCGATGTTTGCGAAAGTGCTGTACAATCTTTGCGATAATTCGCTGCGCCATGGGGTGCATGTCCGGCATATCCGGATACAATGCGAACCAGCCGATACCGGGTGCACACTTACCTATAATGACGATGGTGTGGGAATCCCGCAGGACAAGAAAGAGCTGATCTTCGAACGCGGTTTTACCACATCGTCTGGTCCCTCAAAGTCGTCAGGTCTTGGCCTTTTTCTGGTCAGGGACATTCTTGCCATCACCGGTATCTCCATAAAAGAGACCGGTGTACCCGGGATGGGCACGCGGTTTGAGATGGCCATTCCCCCGGGAAAGTGGAGGATCGGACCGGTGGAGGAGTAACACCAGCATTTTTTTACGAAGGAAAATCCTGAACTGAAAAACCGGTATTTTTATGACATTTGTGACGCTGTAATTTTTGTGAATGCAAACGAGACTGGACTGAATGCCGCCTGTCGGGTCCTGAACAATCCTGACCTCCACTCGTACAGCCGGTCGTTTCAGAACACACGTTCAGTATAAAAAAGAGATTAGATATACCGCGCTTTTAATGAGAGTTTGCGTGGAGTATAAAGTGGCCGGAACGGCTTGCCTTCGGTTTCTTTCTTCACAACAGCGGCAAGCGCATCTGCGGTCATCTGCTCTTTAAAGGGCTTGTTTGGCTCGGACTTCCGACGGATGGTGACGGTAAGTTTCTTATTGGCCATTTCTTCATCACCAATCACAATCACGTAAGGCACCCAGTCCATACCAGCCTCACGGACTTTCTTTCCGACGCTCTCCTCGCGGTCATCGATATCGCACCGGATGCTCTGCATGTTCAAGGCATCGCAGACTTCCTGTGCATATGCAGTATGACGCTCGGCGACCGGCACGACACGCACTTGCGTTGGCGAGAGCCAGGTCGGCAGGGCCGGGACTTTCTGGGTAGAGATGTTTTCAAGGATTGCACAGATCACCCGCTCGACACTTCCCGTCGGGGAGCAGTGGAGAATAGGCGGGTGAACCGGGGTGCCGTCGTCTTTAAAGTATTTGATATCAAAGCGTGTCGAACTCTCGACATCGATCTGCACGGTCGGGTTCTCGATCGGGCGGTTCTGGCCGTCGATAGCCGCAAGGTCGATCTTGGCCTCCCAGTAGTGGACCCGCTCGGAGAGGATCTCGATGAGCATCGGGCAGTCTGATTCTTTCACGATCTTCTTGACCCAAACCTCGTTCTCATCGTAGAACTTCTTCGTGCACCGGAATGCGGCGACAAGTTTTGTCTCGAAATCCCGGCCGGTCTGCCAGCCTATGGCAAGCTGCTCTTCAAAGCACTTCATCGCTTCCGGCATGTCGGTACAGAGCGAGTGCATGTCGGGCATCGTGAAACAGCGCAGGCGCTTTAACCCGATCACTTCGCCCTTCTGCTCGTGCCGGAAGGAATAGGTGGAGAGCTCGTACATCTTCATGGGGAGAGTATTTTTAGAGATGTGCATGTCCCGCATGATAGAG
>JBAZHU010000046.1:0-9624 GCA_041652215.1 Methanoregula sp.
CAGGTTCGTCCATATGCTCTTTTCCCCCCGGCGCCGGGTCCCGGGATCTCATTTTTTTTAAGGAGATCCGGCAGATGCCCTGCCGGATAATCGTTATCTCATCGCCTCAAAAATGTCGCGGATCTGTCGTGTGCGTTCCCCGGCGGGTATATCCCGGGAAGGGTACCGGTCATCGAAGGTGGGAAGCGCCCGCTCGTAAAACACTCCAAGAGCAATGGGCGCATCGCGGTTGTAGTCCCATTCCCGGGCTTTTACACACGCTTTTTCAAAATCAGCGGTATCATGGCCGGCGAGATCGTAAACCCGGGACTGGTAATACTCGGTCATGTTAAAGAAACTCGCGCAGATCTGGAGGATATCGATGAATGCAAAACCCTTGTGGGCGATACCCTGCCGGATCAGTTGCGCGAGCCCGGGCAGCTTCCGGGTGTAACCCCGCGCGATATAGGTGGCGCCGCTCGCGAGCATCAGTTCCAGGGGGTTGAACGGGTACTCGGTTGTTCCCCGGGGTGTTGATTTCCCCCTGAATCCCAGTGGCGACGTGGGGGTGTACTGCCCGGTGGTAAGCCCGTAGACCCGGTTGTTGTGGACGATCATGGTGAGGTCGATGTTCCTCTTTGCGGCAAAGATCAGGTGGTCGAGACCCTCGGCATACGCGTCCCCGTCTCCCGCGCAGCAGATAACGGTAAGTTTCGGGTTTGCATGTTTGATCCCCGTTGCTACCGGGATCGTCCTCCCGTGGAGCGTGTAGACGCTGTTGATGTTGAGGTAATCGGCTATCTTCGCATGGCACCCGATACCCGAGACCAGCACCACGTCGTCAAGGGAACGGCCCTCTTTTTCAAAGCCCGCAAGAATATCCTTGAGCGTATGCTGGATGGCAAAGTTGCCGCAGCCGGGACACAAGGTATTCTGCGCAGGGGTGATCAGGTTTCGGGTCATGGTGCGATCATCTCCTGCACCCGAAGGAACAATTCGCCGGGAGTGAACGGTCTGCCGTCATATTTCAGGACGGTTGCATCAACACGTCCCCCATGCTCGCGGACAAGCGCCGCGAGCTGCCCGGTGGCATTTTCCTCAACAGCGATCAGGCGGTCTACCCCACGGCACGCATTGGCAAACTGCTGGTCCGGGAAGGGAGAGAGCACTACGGGCTGGATCACGCGCAGTCCCAGCCGCGCTGCCACTTCGTCACAGGCATTGCGGACCGAGCCCCAGCAGAGAAGTGCTGTCGTGGCGCCGGCCGTGCCCCGGACACTGACACACGGGTACTGCAACAGTTCCTCTTTGAGGTGCGCCTCCTTTCTTTGGCGTTTTTCGGTCATCCGGGCAACCAGCCCCGCATCCTCGGTCGTGATCCCGTCCTCATCGTGTGCATAACTGTTCACCTTCACGATAGCATCGTTCCTGCCCGGGAATGCCAGCGGGGAGATGCCATCCGGTGTATCACGATACCTCTGGTAAGGAGCCTGCCCGTCCCAGAGCATGGGATCAGCAACCGGCAGGTCGGCAAGACTATCGTAATCGACGCTGTAAGTTCCCTCGGACAGCGTCTTGTCGGGAAGTACAAACGCCGGGATCTGGTATTTCCCGGCAAGACGGATTGCCACCGCAGACCAGCGGTACGCCTCGCCGGCATCGGCAGGAGCCACGACAAGCCGGGGAAACTCCCCCTGACCGGCGTGCAGCACGAACTGGAGTTCCGCCTGTCCGGTGTAGGTCGGGAGGCCAGTTGACGGCCCGGTTCTCTGGGAGACCACGATCACGATCGGGATCTCCGCCATACCGGCAAACGAGAGCCCCTCGGTCATCAGGCAGAAGCCGCCTCCCGATGTACCGACAGCGGTCTTCGCCCCGGCCGTGGCGCTGCCAAGACCCATCAGGATGACTGCGATCTCGTTCTCCGGGTGAATCACCGTGATCCCGAACCGCTCCGCGTTTGCGGCAAGGAAGTGGAGCAGGGTAGAGGACGGCGTCATCGGGTAGGAAATATAAGCCGAGAGACCGCCGGCGACAAGGCCCAGTCCGATCGCTTCATTCCCCGAGAGCAGGGTCTGTGGCGGGCGGGAGAGCGCCGGGACCGGCCGTATGGTGTGGATCCGGTCGTACGCCCGACGGGCAACCCTGATATTCTCATCTGCTGCCCCGGGTATATGCCGGCTGAACACCTCCCCCACAATTTCCCACGGAATGCCAGCCGCTTTTGCAAAGGCGCCGATCATTGCAGAGTTCCCGGTGATGGACGGAGCGGATTCCTCCTTAAGAATTGCGTTCAGAGAGACCGTCTGACCGTTTTTTAGCGAGGTTACCTGGTCCGCATTCGCCACTACAGTACAGTCCGGGCAGTGCGGGAGATGCAGATCGAGCGTCTCCTGGTTAAGTGCAACGAGAAAATCGATCCGGTTATTGTACGCCCCGATCGGTTTATCTGCGGCACGCACCAGGGCAAAGTTGTGTCCGCCACGGATGAGAGACGGGTAATCCGTATAGATATAGACAAAATAGCCGAGATGGTTGAACAGCTGGGCGATCATTGCCCCTGCATTGTTGATCCCGTCCCCGGCCCTGCCCCCGACAAGCACGGATACTTCCTTCATAACGAATTTCCTCACATCCCTGATGTTTCCGGGACGGTATATAGGTTGGGATAGTGATGGATTTCGGATACGGGGGATGAGAAAAAAAGTCAGGTCTTACGGATCATGTCCTCAAGGATCGCTTTCATCTCGTTGATCCGGTAGGGTTTGGTCAGTCTGCCGGAAAATCCGTAACTGGCAAAATCCTGCACGGCCGGGTCGTTGGCATACCCGCTCGATACCACCGCCTTCACATCAGGGTCGTAGGTGCGGAGTTTTCCTATCGCTTCCTTGCCCCCCATACCCTCGGGAATAGTGAGATCGATAATGACAACATCAAACGGCCGGCCCGCGTCCTTTTCCTGCATATATATCCTGATAGCCTCTGCGCCCTCTTTTGCAAAGACCGCATCGTAGCCAAGGAACCGGAGCACCTCCCGGGATACATCGAGAATAATCTCCTCGTCATCCACCAGGAGAACTTTTCCTTTACTTGCCATGCCCACCCCTTTATTGTGTATACTTCATGCATACGTACTATATATTTTCCTGTCTGCGAAGGCCGCTTGTCATGTTATGGGAACCTGTCTTACCGGGATCTTTGCGCGCTCATGAGAACGATCCGATGAAAACAAATCCTGCCATTCGCATGGACAGAGCAGAGCGAACCGACCCACAGGTGATTGCATCCCGGCGAACACGTCCCTGCCGATCCGGCTGGCCATTACCGGCCTTTTTTAAGTGCCCGGAGCCGTGCAGCTTCCTCTGCATCCTGCACCCGCAACAGGAACGTCCCGTGGCAGGGCTTGGTGTACGGGAAGATGACATAATCCCCGTCAATACCCACGGCAATCGGGGGAACACCGATGGTGTGGACATCGAAGATCTTGAACCCCGGTTCGACATCGATCGATTCAGGAAAGTGGCTTTTAATGTAATCCCGGGATTCCTTAAACGAAGCATCTCTCAGGACGATCTCGTAGTTGAGCGCCTCTACGCAGCCCATGGTGCCACCTCATCGATTGCTTTTTTCAGCGGCAGGGGATTGTGCACTGCCTTTGCCGCGATCTTCGTGCAGGGGAAGGTGATCTGCTGCACGAGGTCCTCCTGGTGCTCCCCGTACACGAGGACATATAGTTTCGCGTTCGAGATCGCGCCCATCGTCGCCGCGTAGCTGATCCCTGCATCGTTGTGGATGAACACGAAACACCGGTCGAAGTCCCGTTTTTTCCCGGTGAGCTGGGCAACGGCCCGGTCAAGATCCATAATCTCCCCGAGATAGTGTCGGTCGGGATCGGCAACGAAGAGCAGGGTGTTTGCCGCCTTGTTGCCGGCGATTACCGGGGTGATGCCGGCGGCTTTGAGCCGGCTTATCAGGTACAGCGCGATGCTTGTCTGCACCGGCACCTGCGGGCACCCCAGTACGAGGAGTGCCGTTTTCGGAGGTTGTGCGATGATTTCTGGTTCCATGACCTTCACCCGGTTTTTATGCAATTCTCCTGTTTTGCCGTACCGGGCAATAATCCTGCGTATCTCTTTGCGCTGCCGCACAGCATTTTGCGGCAGGAGATCAGGGGATGCTTTTGGTTTCCTGCCGTACCCAGTCAAGGTACGGCGCATAGCCTGCCGTCACCGGCAGCACGATGATCTCCGGGATTTCGGCGCTGTGCATCGAACGGATGGCGGCGACCGCCCGGTCTGCACCATCCTTTGTGGTCTTTACGATCAGCAGGTGCTCAGGATCGTTGCAGAGTTTACCTTTCCACCGGTAGGTTGACTGCACGGGAACAATATTGACGCATGCGGCGATCCGCTGCTCAACCAGTACCTGCGCCATTGACGCTGCTTCTGCCGGTGCCGCCGTACAGAAGATAACTACGATATCCGTTGCCCTCCGGTTCACTCCTGCCCCCTGCCATATCCCTGTAGTACGACATTAATTTCGCGCCTGCCCGCTATTAAGCATGTCTTTTTTGGGCGGCCCCCATCATCCCTGCCCGATCGTTAATTACTAGTGATGGGGACACGAACGGGTACTACCTATGTACTCAACACGCATGAGCAATCTCCCGCCGTATCTTTTTGCACGGATTGACGAGATGAAAGCAGAGCAGCAGAAAAAAGGTGTTGACATCATCGATCTGGGCGTCGGCGACCCGGATCTCCCTACCCCTCCGCATATTGTTGATGCACTCTGCTCGGCCGCACATAACCCGGACAACCACCATTATCCCTCGTATGCCGGGATGCCGGCCTACCGCGAAGCAGTTGCCCGGTGGTACCACACGCGGTTCGGTGTAACGCTTGATGCATCGAAGGAAACCCTTGCCCTGATGGGATCAAAGGACGGGATCACCCATATCGGGGAAGCGTTTGTGAACCCGGGCGACTACGTGCTCGCCCCGAGCCCCGGTTACCCCGGGTACTCAACCGGCACCCTGTTTGCCGAGGGAAAAGTCCACGAGATGCCGCTTTTGAGGGCGAACAACTTCCTCCCGGTTCTTGACGACATCCCGGAAAAGGTCGTCCGCTCTGCAAAGCTCATGTTCATCAACTACCCCAATAACCCCACTGCGGCCATCGCCCCCCTCTCGTTCTATCGGGAGGTCGTGGATTTTGCCGCCGACCACCATATTGTCGTGGTCTCGGACAACCCGTACTCGGAGGTAGCATTCGATGGCTACCGCGCCCCGTCATTCCTGGAGGCAAAAGGGGCGAGGGAGGTCGGAATCGAGATGCACTCGCTCTCCAAAACCTACAACATGACCGGCTGGCGGATCGGGATGGCAGTCGGGAACCAGGAGATCCTCTCCGGTCTTGGCCGGGTCAAGACCAACGTTGATTCCGGGGTCTTTAATGCCGTTCAGTACGCGGCCATCGCTGCTCTTTCGGGCCCGCAGGACTGTGTGAAAGAGGCCTGTGCCATCTACCAGGAGCGCCGCGACGTGCTCATTGCCGGGCTCCGCGATCTGGGCTTTGACGTGCCGGCGCCGAAGGCGACCTTCTATGTCTGGATGCCGGTACAAGACTGCATGTCATTTGCGGCAAAACTCCTTAACGAGGCAGGTATCGTGGTGACACCCGGAGTCGGCTTTGGCTCCGCAGGAGAGGGCTACGTGAGGTTTGCCATCACCCGGCCGGTGGAGAGGATACAGGAAGCCATCGAACGCATGCGGAGGCTTAAACTGTGAAACTTCCCCCCTACCTCACGATCAAAGGAGGCCACCTCCACATCGGGAGCCAGGACTGCATCGCCCTTGCAGAGAAATATGGCACGCCGCTCTACGTGACAAGCGAGGACCGGATCTGCGAACACTTCAGGGACTACAAAAAGGCCCTCTCTGCCCGGTACGACAAGGTGCAGGTGCTCTTTGCGGCAAAGGCAAACGGAAACCTTGCGGTCATGAGGGCGCTTGCGCAGCTGGGCGCCGGGGCAGATGTCTTTTCCGGTGGCGAACTCGCGCTTGCCCTTGAAGCAGGCATGCCGGCAAAGAAACTGCTGTTTAACGGCAGTTCAAAGACAAAAGACGACCTCGCCCTTGCAGTGCAACACGGCGTGAAAGTCTCGGTCGATTCATTAGACGAACTCCACCAGCTTGATGCCGTGGCCCGTGCGGCCGGAAAAATTGCTGAGATCTCGTTTAGGGTCAACCCGGCGCTCGAAGTCCCGACCCACCCGAAGATCGCCACCGGCCTTGCCACGAGCAAGTTCGGGATCCCCCACCAGCAGATCCCGGCCGCGTATAAGGAGGCACTCTCCTGCAAAAACGTTAAACCGGTCGGGATCCACTGCCATATCGGGTCGCAAATCCTTGACGTGGTGCCATTTGCAAAGGCCGCAGAGGTCATGGTCCGGATCGCAAAGGAACTCTCCGTGATGGGTGTAAAACTCGAGTTCCTCGATCTCGGCGGCGGCCTTGGTATCCCGTATCACCATGATACCGACCCGGCACCGACACCAGAGGATTATGCAAATGCCATCATGCCGGTCTTCCTTGCCGGGATAAAAGCGGCAGGGATAACTCCCGAACTCTGGATCGAACCGGGCCGGTTCCTTGTCGCCGACTCGACCGTTCTTCTCACCCGGGTCAACTCGACAAAGACTGCCCATAAAAGGTTCGCAAACGTGGACGCAGGATTTAACCTGCTCATCCGGCCCGCGATGTACGATTCCTACCACGAGGTGATCGTCGCGAACCGTGCGGATGCACCGCTGACAACCAAATACACCGTCACCGGGCCCATCTGCGAGACCGGGGATATCCTTGCCCCGGACCGAAACCTGCCGGAACTTGCCGCAGGCGATCTCATCGCAGTGCTGGACACCGGGGCATACGGGTACGCAATGTCCTCGCAGTATAACGGCAGGCCACGGTGCCCCGAAGTGCTGATCCACGGAAACGATGTGGCGCTCATGCGGCGCAGCGAGACCCTTACCGACCTGACCGACACCATGCTGCGCCCACCCTGGCAGCGGTGATGAAAGGAGCCTTCCCGTGGTACTCTTCCACTACGCACTTGTCGACGACCTTATTTCGCAGGAAGAGTTCGAACGGCGCGTGGAGGAAAAAATTGAGGAATGCGGCGACCTTCTCGATGAACCGACCGCTGCGATGCTCGTGGTCGGGGCACTGGGGAGGCAGCATGTCAGGATCCGGGAACTCTCCGGGAAATCCAGCCTTTTTTGTTTTTTTGCAAAAGTAATCGATAAGACCGAGCCCAAGGAGTTTGTCCGTAAAGACGGTGAGAAAGGCTGGGTTGCGACACTGCTCGTGGGCGATGAGACCGGCACTACCCGGATCGTGCTCTGGGATGAGAAGGCAGGGGCTGTTCTTGAGATCGCGACTGGCGAGGTGCTGGAGGTTATCGGGAGGCACCCGGGAAAGAATATGCGTGAGATCTACGCACTTGCCCTCAGGAAGGCCACCTGCGAGATTACCTGCAATGCAGCCGCCGGTGGGAACGGAACCGGGCTGTCCCTGGAACCGGTCGATCTCGATGTGCTCCTGATAGGTACGGATGCACCCCGCACGTTCACGCGCCGGGACGGGACAACCGGGGAGATGATGGAGTGCGTGATCGGCGATGCCACCGGGACTGCCCGTCTCGTTGCATGGGCACCGGACCTGCTCCGGGATATCCCGCCGGGGAGTGCGATCCATATCGCGGGGGCAAAACCCGATCGCCGTTCCGAGGGACGGGCCTACAGCCTCGATGAGTCGGGCACCGTAAGCCTATTGGATACCGTCATTACCGTCCCCTTTGCACCGCTCGTTTCGGTCAGCGATACCGGGAACTACTCCGTGCAGGGCGAGGTAAAATCCGTGCAGGAACCCCGGGCATTTACCTCGCGGGCCGGGGCGGCCTCGTGGGTACGGAATATCCGCATTGCTGAGGGGGACGAGGTGCTCAACGTCGTGCTCTGGGGGGAGCACGCGCTGGTGCCGGTGCAGCCCGGCGATCATGTCGAGATCTACCATGCGGCAGCAAAGCCCGGCCGGTTCGGGAGCATCGAGCTTGGGGTGGGCCGGGGGAGCATCTTCCGGGTTCCGCACGAAGAAATGCTGGAGATCACCATTACCGGGACGATAATTCCCGGTAACGGGTGCACGTTTATCGACGACGGTACTGAACGGTACCTTATTGAAGGGGAGTTCCCGGCCGGCAGCGATATGAGAATAACAGGAGTGCTCTCGGGAAGCCGCATCATCCCCAAGACCGTGGAGCCGGTGGAGAAGACCCCGGAAGAAGTGGCAGGCCGCCTTGCCGCTCTTGCCGCACGGCTGGACAAACCTGCACCACGATAAAATCACTTTCACCCCCCGCACGGCCCCGGGTTATATGGGTGGAATTAAAATGGTGTTGTGCCATAGGAGATGTACGAGAAATGGCTGACAAAGCGTTAGATATTGAAGATTTACCCGGCGTCGGACCAACCACCGCCGACAAGCTTCGCGAAGCAGGCTACCTTTCCGTTGAGAGCATTGCAACGGCGGCTCCCGCTGAACTCTCTGAGATCACGGAAATATCCGAGTCCACCGCCAAGAAGATCATCAAGGCGGCCCGTGAATCCGCAGATATCGGCGGTTTCAAGACCGGGAAAGATATCTTTGAGCAGAGAAAGGACATCAGGAAACTGTCCTTCCGCGTTCCGGAACTCGACGCACTTTTAGGCGGCGGCATGGAAACCCAGGCGATCACCGAGATGTACGGTGAGTTTGGTTCCGGTAAAAGCCAGATCGTCCACCAGATGGCGGTCAACGTCCAGCTGCCCGAAGAGCAGGGCGGCCTGAACGGAAGTGTGATCTATATCGATACCGAGAACACGTTCCGCCCCGAGCGTATCGAGCAGATGGTCAAGGGCCTGGATATCGATGGTGCCCCGGACACCCAGGAGTTCCTGGACAATATCCATATCGCCCGTGCCCACACGTCCGATCACCAGATGCTTCTCGTGGAGAACTCCCGGGATCTTGCAACCGAGCTCAAGTCAAGCAAGAAGCCGGTGAAACTCTTCATCATCGATTCGCTCACCGCCCACTTCCGGTCCGAGTATGCCGGCCGGGGAACGCTTGCTGCACGGCAGCAGAAACTCAACCGGCACATGCACGATCTCTTCAAGCTCATCGACGAGCACAACGCGGTCGGCCTCGTAACAAACCAGGTCATGTCCAACCCGGCCGTGTTCTTCGGCGACCCGACAAAACCCATCGGGGGAAACATCGTGGGCCACACGGCAACCTTCCGGATCTACCTCAGGAAGAGCAAGGCCGGCAAGCGTATCGCACGACTTGTGGACAGCCCCAACCTTCCCGAGGGCGAAGCACCATTCATGGTTGAAGAGGCAGGACTCAAGCCGTGTTAAAAGCGTTGTTGACAGATGTTGACGGAACGATAACGGATTCCTCCCGCAGGATCGACCCCGGGGCAATAGAGTGTATCCGGTCGCTCATGGATGACGGAATGGAGGTCGTCCTCGCGAGCGGGAACACGTCCTGCTTTATGGATGCGCTCTGTAAAATGGTGGGCACCCGGGGGACATTCATCG
>JBAZHU010000047.1:0-9464 GCA_041652215.1 Methanoregula sp.
AACGGGACACTACGGTTGTTGCATATAAAAATCTTAATGACGATCTGTCCGCAGCCATGCTCGCAAAGGCGCAGTCCGAAAAGCTGGCAAGGTCGGTTGCGTCAGATAGGGAACAGGCCCATGAAGAACTGGAGACTGAACGGCGCCTGCGCCATGCAGCCGAGGAAAAACTCTCGGAGGTAAACCGGGTTAAGGAAAATATCGAGCAGAACCTGAATACCGCAAGCGAGCAGTCTGGAGCAAAGGAGCGTGAACAACTCGCAAAGATCCAAGGTCTTTCTGACCGCCTTGCATCTGAGAGCGAGGCTCATCGTGGAGCAGAGGAGGCTCTCGCACGAGTGACCCGTGAGAAAGAACTGGCAGAGCAGCACCTTCAGACCATAACGGAGGCAAAATCAGCAGATGATGCCAGCCGCGAGAGAAATCTCAAAAAACTCGGTGACGATCTTAAAACAGCGCTAGACCGGCAGCGCTCGCTTGAGGAACAGCTCCGGATAGCCGAGCGGGATCAGGCAACAAAGGAGGCAGCACTCCGGTCTCTCGCGGCCGGGATCGAGCAGGCCGGCGCTGCACTTGCGGCAGAAAAAGAAGAGCGCCATGCAGCCGAAGAGGACTGTGCAGAGGCAAAAAATGCCCTTGCTGCCCTCAGGAAAAGAACCCGAATCCCATCTGCGACAATGGAAGAAATCCCCCTGCAAAATCACGCAATGGTTGTAAAAGGGCCGGACCTTCCCGTAGTGATTATGCATGGGTCACAGGCACTCGTTCGTAAGGAGATCGATCACGAGATGCCGGTACAACGCCCCGCAGATTCAGAGAGAACAAGTCCTACCTCAAAATCGGATGCGCCACCCATCAGGATCCAGACGGTGGAAGACCTCTTTGAAGAGCCCAAAGAACTCGATATCAGTGACCTTTCCGATGCCGTCCCGGTCTCCGCGGCATACCCGGGCAGTGCTCCAGAAGGTATTGACCCGGAACCAACCGGGAATTACGCAGCCGATGATGCGGCAGGGGATAGTGACACGAACCTGACCGGGGAAGAGAGCATTGGGGAGGATACTACCGGAGATGAGGATCAAACCGGTGACGATGAGACAGATGCGTGCGATGACGAAAGCACCGCAGATGAGGAACCGGAAGACGAGATGCCGGCCGGAGGCCCGGCATTCAGCCGCCAGCAGTGGTTCGATCTCATGAAATGGGCGCACAATGCCGATGCACTGACTCACGAAGATCGAATCAGGATCGTCAAACTCGGGCGTCTGCTCCAGAAAGGCCGGCGGATGACCGGGCGGCAGGAAGCCCAGCTGGAAGAACTCGTGACGCTTGCCCTTGCACGGGGATACCGGCCAAAAGAGTAAGCGGGCCGGATTACCCGTTTTTTTAATTCGTGTAAATGTCCGTACCCGATAGGATACGCAAATCACCTTTTTTCAGGGAACGGTTTTTTCCCCTTCAGGTGCTCTTGACGGGCAAAGGTGCCTTCAGGTCGCCGGAGGATCCGGAATCGTTCCTGACAGATACTTCAGAGAAATAGACCATGGTACCCAGGCAGATGCCAAGACCTGCAATACTGAGCGGCAAAAAGAGTACAGGTGCAAGAATGCCCAGGCTGTCGAGCCCGGAAAAGACGAGAAGAACCGTGCAGTGCTGGATATGGTACTGGGCTATCCTCGGATCGGTCTTGTCGCAGGGACGAATAGAACCTGCGATCGTCCAGGGGCTGAACGGGAAGAACGGGAAGATGCCTTTTCTCGTGCAGAGATCCTCGATAAGGTGGAGCCCCATGCCAAGGATTATTCCTCCAAGGAAGGCAGCAGCCGATCCCGTGATGAACGGATTGCCGGTTGCATATGCCGGAATGTACACGAGCGCGCACATGCACACAAAGACAAACAGGACACCGGGGATTGAATGGATCAGCCTTTTATCCGCGGGATCCGGAACCGGGTGCCGGGTGTGTGCATAGATCCGGCACAGGGCAGGTGAACAGATCCTTCGGGGGAACTGCACGATCAGCCAGGCAGCGGTGCGAAACGTCAGGTGTTTTGGCCGGGTCATATGAATGTCCGGCAGGAGTACGCCGATGCAGGTACCGGAGATGACCAGCGCCATCATCAGGGGGTCCGAAAGAAAGAATGAACTACAGATGATAAGAGCGCACATCAGGGCAAGTGCCATATGATGCCGGGTGATCATGACGGGGACTCCTTATTGTTTCAGGTCTTCCTGCGTAACCGGAGGAAGTTTCCGGTTCGTGGAGTAATCGGCAGTATGACGTTACGTAAGGGAAACGGCTGCCCGAGAAAAAACGAAGCGACATACGTTGTCCCTCTCTCTCTGATAATTCTGGACGGTATTCGCATATAAGTATTAGGATTATACTTATTTTTCACCCTGATAAATTAAAAATAATTAACACTCAACTGTCAGAACAGCTTGTCCGCCCATTTTACTGGCTCAAATCACATTTATCTTCATGATATCGCAAGATTATCAATAGTATTTCAACCGATGATGGTAATCATAAATAGTTTTCTTTACCAAGAGAATAAAACATAATTTTTAACTAGTTTCCGGTGAAAGAAAGTCTGGAAAGATTAATTTCAGGATTGTGAAGTTATGAAAGGAACACTGACACCATCAAAACTTGCGCTCATCAGCATGATCTTCGGACTCCTGTTTGTATCGGCTCTCTTTGCCGGTTGCACGCAGAGTACAACCAGCACCCCGGTTACGACCGCTGCAACGACAGCACCGGCAACCGAAGTAGCCTCAACACCGATGGCAGCAGCAACAACCGCTGTCCCGACTGCTATTGCGACGACCGCCACACCGGCACCTACCTACACTGCAACAGAAGGTAACCTTGTCGCTTATACCGCGGCCTCCTTATCCGGTGTATCACCATCGCTCGGCAAGGGTTTTACCAACGCCTACCCCGGCCACAAGGTCGTCTTCAACCTTGACGGGACCCAAGCCTTAAAGACCCAAATTGAAAACGGAGCATATGCAGATGTCCTAATCTCCGCAAGCAACACTTATACAAACGCCCTCAAGAGCGAGAATTACCTTGTTAACGATTCGGTCAAGACGCTGTGCACCAACTACGTAATCGTGATTCTGCCCGCAGACAACCCGGCAAAGATCAAGTCCCTTGCCGATCTTGCAAACCCCGGTGTGAAGATTGCGATGGCGGCAAACTCCGTTCCTGTCGGAACTGCAACGAACACGACCATCACCAACCTTGCAAAATCAACCTATGGCCAGGACTGGAAGAACGCGACCTACAGCAACGTTGTCACCTATGAGACTTCTGAACCTGCCGTGGCCACCAAGGTTTCGCTCGGTGAAGTGGATGCCGGGTTCGTGTACCAGTCAACGTATACCGCAGCGGCAAGTGGGACCTACCAGTCTATTACCATCCCCACGAAGGATAACTACCTCCAGACCTACACGATAGCTATTCTCAAGGAAAGCACCAACAAGGCAGTAGCTTCAGAGTTCGAGCAGTATATGCTCTCCGCTGTTGGGCAGCAAACCCTCAAGGATTACGGATTTACACCCTATTAATCTGAAAAATTCACAACTTTTTTTCACGGTTAAGCCGCGCCGGCCGGCAACTCTGCCGGCAAAAAAATGCACGGACATATGATACCGAAACATTTCCGGCCAAAAAATTACCGGCGCACCCTTACCGGTATTGCCGCAGGCATCCTGATCATTGCGGTCACGCTGTACCTTGCCCTGCCGATTCTTGCGATTTTCCTCCGGGTTACACCGGAGATGTTCTTTACCTCACTTCACAATCCCGATGTGTCAAGTGCACTCTGGCTGAGCCTGTTTACAACATGTATCACGCTTATCGTGGTCATCCTTGTCGGGACTCCGTTTGCCTATTATCACTGTCGGTTTTCATACCCGGGCAAGGTCATTGTGGACACCCTTATCGATCTCCCACTGGTCCTTCCCCCGGCAGTTGCCGGGGTCGGGCTGCTGGTCCTCTATGGCCGGGTCGGGCTCCTGGGCAAATACTTTAACATGCTCGGGATCCCGATTGCCTTTACCACGCTTGCGGTGATCATGGCCCAGGTTTTTGTCGCATCCCCTTTTTATCTCCGACAGGCAAAGTCGCTCTTCGAACAACTGGATCCAGCCTACGAGCAGACTGCACAGACCCTCGGGGCTTCTTCACTGCGGACCCTGACGCTTGTTACCATCCCCATGACCGCCAGCGGCCTTGTATCGGGAGCGGTCATGACCTTCGGGCGGGCACTGGGAGAGTTTGGCGCAACGATCATGTTTGCCGGAAACCTTCCCGGGGTGACCCAGACCATGCCGCTTGCGGTGTACGTGGGGATGGAGAGCAACGTCAATATCGGGCTAACGATCTCGATTATGCTGGTTATCATCTCGTTTACGATTATGATCGCTGTGCGCCTGATCCAGAACCGGGAGGCAAACCGTGCTTGAAGCAGTCATGGTAAAACGGCTCCGCGACTATACCCTCGACCTCGCCATCAGGGTAAAACCCGGGGAAGTCATGATCCTGATGGGAACGAACGGATCGGGCAAATCAACCACTCTCAACATTCTCGCCGGTCTGCTCGCAGCCGATACCGCTACGATAACCCTGAACGGGCAATGTCTCTGCCAGACCAATGATGACTTCGATGTCCCGGTCGAAGACCGCCGGATCGGGTACGTACTCCAGAACTCTGCTGTATTTCCCCACCTGTCCGTGCGCGACAATGTCGCATTCGGCCTTCGCGCCCGGCACCTTCCGCGTGCGATTATAACAGAACGCGTCGCGCGCTGGATGGACCGTATGCATATCGCAGATCTTGCCGAATTTAAAGCCGGGAACCTTTCAGGAGGCCAGAAACAACGGGTCGCGCTTGCCCGTGCCCTTGCGATAGAGCCCGGTCTCCTGATGCTGGACGAGCCTTTCACGGCGCTTGATGCCGACAGCACGCAGACGGTAAAGGATCTCACGCGCCGGTTTGTCAAAAAGATGCAGATCCCCTGTATCGTAGTGACGCACCGGGTCGCAGACAGCACAGAGATCGGCGACCGGGCCTGCGTGATCTGCCAGGGCAGGAAAGAGTGGGAAGGTCTCCCCAGCGAGATGCCGGAGATGTGCACGGTCTGCCACTGCGCGTGAACCCGGGATAGCCCAAAAAACGTCTGTATTTCTCTTTAAGGACGGTTTCGCACACGCAACCGCACAATATTTCAGGATTATTTTATTTTTACCGGTAAAGCACGCTAAAACCCGGCAGGCTTAAAGCAGGTTACTTCCCACTGGTACTAACAACCGGTGACTTTTGCCAGGACCCCGTTTCCCCGGCAAAAAAATCTCGGTAGGGAATCATCCATGAAAAAGAAAAAAATGCCGCAGAAGAAAGAGTCGGACGGACGGCTCCTCTTTGTCCTTGCCGGGGCTGTGATCCTTGCCGCTGTTTTTATTGCGGCCATTATACTTACGAGTCAGGATGATTCTGAACCGGCAAACACGACCGACGCAATCCGGATCGGTGCGATCTATAACCTGAACGGATCGCAGTCGTCCCTTGATATTCCTTCTGCACAGGGTGCCCGTCTTGCCGCACGAGAGATAAACGAACACGGAGGCGTGAATGGCAGGCCTGTCAGCCTGATCCTGTACGACGGCCGGTCCAATACGACAGAGATTACAGCGGCAGCAAACCGGCTTGTTACTGAAGATCGCGTGCAGGTACTGCTCGGCATGAGCGATTCCGACATGGTGCTTCCGGCGGCACAGGTTGCCGCTAAGTCCGGAGTCGTCTTTGTTACGTCCGGGGCGACCTCGCCGCTCCTTCCGGCACAGGTTCCGGGCTATCTCTATCTCTCCTGTTTTGGCGACAACACGCAGGCCGCTGTCGCAGCGGAATTTGCACTCTCCGATCTGAACGCAACAAGAGCCATCGTCATCACGGATCGTTCGATGGAATATACGCGCCTGCTATCCCAATACTTCACAGAACGGTTCACCAATGGCGGGGGAACCATTACCGGTACCGTACAATACGATGGAGGATCGGGCAATAATTCCTCCGCACATATAACGTCCGGTGTAGAAAACGCTCATCCCGATATCGTGTTTGTCGCATGCGGGCCGGCAGACTGTGGCGCCGTGATCCGTGCGGTCCGGGAAGCGGGGATCACCGCCCCCATTATCGGAGGCGACTCGTTCGATTCGCCGCAGCTGTCAGATTCGGTTGGGCCGGATGCCGACCGGATCTATTACACGACGCACGCCGATATCAGCACATCATCTTCAGACCGGAATGTAAGTGCATTTATTAAGCGGTATTATCTGGAGTATGGAGAAGAGCCCAACGCGTTTGCTGCCCTTGGATACGATGCGGTAAACATCGTGGCGCAGGCAATGACTGCATCCGGCGACCTGCGGGAAGGGCTTGCTGCCATTCAGGGATACGACGGTCTCACCGGCACGATATCGTACCGGAACCTGTCCCAGATGCCGGAAAAGTCCGTGACGATTATGGAAATTAAAAACGGCATGGTTGTTGCGATTGGCGAACGAATGCCACGGGTTATACCGGCACCATAGGGTTTTCGGAACAACGGGGCCTTGGGGTTTTCCACCCGGCTTTCGCACAGGTACGATCGCAAAACGGGAATGCCAGAAAAACCAAAGGGAGTTTTCCACACCGGACACTAGTGCCCGAAAGCAGTTTAACTGCGGATCCTGATACCCGCACCATTTCATGTGATGAAACCCTATATCTGGTATAATCCCGGTACCGGGATCATATCCCGCGAAAGGGGAATCCTGATGCTATGATCCTCCGCACTGTCACCCTGACGTTTGACTCAACCTGTCCTGTCCACGGCTCTGCACCGGAACTGCGCGGGTTTTTTGCCACGAAATTTGCCGAATATACCCTAATTCACCGGGATGAGGCAGGCTCCTTTATCCACCGGTATCCGGCCGTGCAGTGTAAAGTGGTGAAAAATTTCCCCACCGTCATCGGCATCAACGAAGGAGCCGAGTTCCTCAAACAGTTTGCCGACAAATCCCGGGAAATTAATCTGGGTCCCGAAACATACAGGATCGCCGAACATGACATTATTATTCGCGATGAGGAGTTCGGGATCTCGGAGACGAGCCCGACCTATGAATTTGCCACGCCATGGCTCGCGCTTTCCCAGGAAAATTACAAGCGGTTCTATAAACTTACAGGAAAGCCTGCCCGCGACGAATTCATACGGAAAATATTAATCGATACCCTCCTCTCGCTGTCAAAATCGCTTGGTTGTGATATTCCCACCCCGATTACTGGTGAAACGAATCTTCATTTCCAGAAAGACCGGCTCGATGGTGTCAGTGTTATGGCATTTACCGGGAAATTTCAGGTTAATTTCCAGATACCGGAGTATCTTGGGATCGGAAAGTCGGTATCACAGGGGTTCGGGGCGGTACGAAAGATTTTTCGGGAGGTTAAAAAGCGCTGAAGGCCGGCGCCCTGCCACCGTTTGTCAGAATCGCCTGTCTGCGAGACAGGCGTGATTATACTCGCCACAATTAATGAGGTTCGGGAATCGATACTGGCCGGCTGCTGGGAGCCACCGGTGTTTATACGAGTACGTGAAACCCTGCTGCCTTCAGGACTGCATCCACCTGCCCGTTTCAGGGATTATCAAGCTTCCCATCAGTGCTTTTTTGTTTTCTCATTTTACGAGGATAAACTCCTTAAAAAACCACTATTTCCTGTCGGTTTTAACCGAATTCCTGTTACCCGACCGAAAAAACGAGGCAATTTGAGCATGAAACGGGGCGGGAAAAGTCCGGTTTGTCCCGGGGTATTTCGGGGCAGTTATTTTCGGCACCCACTTTTCGGCATACTCCAAAAAGATGAATCTCTCTGGGTGCGGAAATTTTCATGGGGGGATTCTGGCGGCATACAAGGAGCGTGCTGACCCACATTATATTCTACCGAAACCAGATCCGAAAAGATTCTTGCGATCAAATCACCGAAACGTCCCACCGGTTTTAGATAGTCCCGGTCTTTCGGAGCCACAACCCCATGGCCACGTACGCGAGAACCGCTGCACCAATGCAGATGACAATCCCGCAAAAGAAAAGAAAATTACCGGCAAGGAATGCCTGCACCATCATCCCGGCAAGTCGTAGGATCGCATACGCCACCAGCACAATGCCGGCATACAAGATCACAAGGGCAATAATGCCGGATACTACCAGGTCATCCATGACCGCACCTCATTCGAGATACCCCGCCAGCAATTCATCATAGAGCCGTTTTGTATTTTCCGTGGTCTTTGGCATCTCCGGGAACCCCCGGTATCGCCGGGTTATTTCGAGATCGTCGGCAAGATCCAGCCGATCCTGTACCTGAGAATGGTACCAGCCTTTCTGCTCGTAGTACCACGAGAGGTATTCCTGCTCGGTCTGCCCCGGGGTCGGGATTAAGAGCGCCCGTTTTTTCCCGAGCTCGGCAAGTTCCATCAAGGTCGTGTATCCCGAACGGCAGATCACGCACCGCGCCCGGTTCATCAGCTCCACCTTCTCCTCGGTGGAGGCGTAGGAGACGCAGGTCCAGTCACCGGACCGGCTCGTTGCCTTTGGTCTCTTCGGATCGCCAAGAAGGACAACACCGGTACCATCGAGATCCCTAATCTTGTCAAGGATAATCTTTTCAAGGAATGTCCGCTGCGGCTCGGGCCCGGAGATCACGACAAGATAGTCCAGATCCTGCGTGCACGCGATCTGCCGGGTGCCCGAGAGGAGGCCGGAGAAGAAGACCCGTTCGCGTGCCACATCCGTCTGGGGCCGGGAGAGTTTGCCGGCAAGGGAGAGCGGCCCCGGGGGATTATCGGGTACAATGATGCGGTCATACCGCTCATGGAGGGACTGGTTGACCAGAATCGCAAGGATTTCTATCGGCCAGTACGGGAGTGGCAGATGATAGTGAAGCTGGTGGGAGATAAAAATCGAGGGAACCTTATCCGAGAAGACACCCAGCCGGTTGTCGCTGATGACAAGGTCGTACGGGTCTTTTACAAGGATCGCCTCAAGGGTCGCGTGCTCTTGTGCAACCGCATGCAGCATGAAAGGTAATGCCGCACAGAACTTCGGGACGAACAGATGCCCGGAACTGAAGGGGACCGGGTAGTCCGGGTATTCGATATACCGGGAATCCGGGAATTCCTGTCGGAGCACAGAAAGGGCGCTGCCGCACGCGGCAATCGTAACCTCATGACCATGCGAGAGGAGCGTCCGGATCACGGGCATATCGCGTGTGGCATGACCCAGCCCCCAGTTCAGCGGTGATACCAGCACGTGCGCCATCGGAAATTATCCTTAAATTACCATTATACCAGTATAGTATATTGAGATGATGTGCCGCCCTGCCAAAACACATGCGTGAAGAACTGCTCTGGTTTACCCGATC
>JBAZHU010000048.1:0-9432 GCA_041652215.1 Methanoregula sp.
AAATTCCGGTTCGGGCGATGGCGGCGCTCATCCTTGTAATTCTGGCAGTTATTGGCGGGGCGGCCATAATTTTCCTGCATCCTGCAGGAAATGGCGACGAGCCGGATCACCCGGCCATTACCCTGACCCCAACACCCCAGCCGATCGTAACAAACGCACCGGTCGCGATTCCCGGAGAGGGCGTGTGGGTGAAGGTGACCTATAACGGGACTTTTTACGGGAGATATGGGAACCCCGGGGGCCTCAAAGAGGTGCGTGGAACCGGGGAACAGATCTATGCAATAAAGAACACCAATGATCTCGTGCAGGCTACATTCACGAAACAGGATGATTATGGAAATGTCCTGACCGTTGAAGTCTATAATAACGGTACGATGGTCACGCAGGTCTCTAAGCGGACCCCGGGAGGAACAATTGCAATCCTCGTCGATCCAAAGACCGGAAAAGCTCCCTATGTGCCGGTCACTACCATCACTGTGTGAGATTCCCCGGATCCGTCTTTATCATAGCAGTTTCTGTTCTGGATCGTTTCTTTTGGAGTACTCCAGAAAAATAACAGACCTGCGTTTTCGATACCCGGGAAAGCACAAAGAGTAGTCTCCTCTTTGTAAACTCCTGAATAAAAAGGAATGTCCGGAGGTGTGCCTTCAGCCAATAAACAGGCTGAGCACCCGGAATGCGATCCCCCCGATAACAGTCGCGGCCACGACTTCAACAAGCGTGATCGCCAGTGATTTTTTCCAGCCGAATTCCGATGCAAGCGCAAGGATCACGGAGATGCAGGGGATGTAGATCATCGTGACGAGAGCGAGGACAATGAGCTGGACCGGTGTGAGTACCGTGGCAAAGTTGGTCGTCCCGAGAAGCACGGCAAGGGTCAGGATTGTCATTTCCTTTCGGATGATACCGAAGATCAGGGCGATCCCGACGATAGCCGGGAGCCCCAGCCACAGGACGGTAATTGGTGCAAGCGCCGCGTTGACCGGGTTGAGCCATCCTGCCCAGTATATTGCCTGGATAACGGCACTTCCGATAATATAGGCAGGAAAAACGAGCCAGATAAGCGACTTGGTGCGTGCCCAGGTCTGCTTGAGTACCACAGAGAGGGAGGGGATATGGTAATCCGGCATCTCCATGATAAGTCCTACAGATTCTCCCGGCATCACCCTGAATGCCAGCCGCCCGGCAACGATGATTAAGAGAATATCAAATGCATACAGCGCAAGCGCCCACCAGATGTTCACAAATGCGGCGACAAGGCCGAGGATCACGACCGTCCGTGCCGTGCACGGGACAAGAGTGACAAGAAACGCAGAAAGCAGTTTCTGCTTGGGGGACTCCATGATCCGGCACGAGTAACAGGCAGGAACATTGCACCCGTACCCGAGAATGATCGGTATAATCGCCTTGCCATGCAGCCCCAGTTTGTGCATGCCCCGGTCAAGCATCACCGAGATCCGGGTCAGGTACCCTGAATCCTCGATTATCGCCAGGATGAGATAGAACGGCAGGACATACGGGATGATGAGGGTAATCCCGGCGACGAACCCGGTATATGCGCCGTTCCAGAGCACGCTTGCGAGAGATCCGTTGATTACCGGCTCGTACTGTTCAAACTGCGAGAAGAAACCGGTCAGGATTGCAGATATCTGTGCCCCGATAATAAACGTCCAGATAAGGAGTCCGCCAATTACCGCAAGAACCATGAAATACCCGAAGTACGGGTGAAGCGCAATCCGGTCGATCCTGTCGGTCAGGCTCTTTTTGATTGAGCCGTCATCAGAAGATCTGACCGTTATAACCTCTGCCGCGATACGATCGGCAACCTGGTACCGCTCCGCACTCATGACAACGCAAACTGGTTCGCCGTGCAGCGCCTCGATCTCATCTGAGAGTTTCGTTGAGGTAGTGATAACTGAAGGATCCTGTGAGCTCACGATGCGGGTGACTTCACGGTCCCGTTCCAGCAGTTTGATTGCAATCCACCGGATGGGATAAGGGGTGGAAATGGATCCCATCAGGGAAACGATCTTTTCTATGCGCTCTTCGATCTCCCTGCCGTATTTAAGGACCGGTGGGACAGGGTGATCGTGCACGAGAGCGAGGATCGCTTCGGTAAGATTGGAAATGCCTTTACCCTGGATGGCAACCGTCGGGATAACCGGGACTCCCAGCAGTTCGGAGAGTTTCTTGGTATCGACAAGGAGCCCTTTTTTCTCGGCAAGATCGATCTGGTTGACCGAGACGAGCAGCGGCGGGGCGAGCTCCATAAGCTGGATGGTAAAAAAGAGGTTGCGCTCCAGTGCGGATGCATCGATCACGTTGACGACTGCATCCGGGTGTTCGAGCGCGATATACTCTCTCGACACCAGTTCTTCCATCGAGTACGTGGAAAACGAATAGATCCCCGGCAGGTCGATCACGCGGATCCGTTTGCCCTTGTACTGGAGGAGCCCCTCGGCACGCTCGACCGTTTTTCCCGGCCAGTTCCCGATAATCTGGTCGACGCCGGTTAACTGATTGAAGGTAACGCTCTTACCTACATTGGCATTACCGGCAAGGGCAATGGTGTAATCCACGTTTTTTATCGCGCTTTCCTTTTTGGGGTCGCACCCTTTGCACCCGCCACACCCGCTCACGGTGTCCCTCCCTTCACTGAATTCACAAAAATATTTTCCGCGATAGTGTGATCGATTGCCAGTTTTGTCCTGCGCACAAACACTTCGACCGGTCCGTTCATGGGCGCTTTACGGGTTACAGATACCGTTGTCCCGAGTGTCAGGCCCAGATCAGAAAGCCGCTGGACGACTTTACAATCGCCGCGGATAAATGCGATCGATCCTTTTTCCAGCGGGCCGAGATCCGTGATGGGAATAATTGCGGATGTCCGAAGTTCGCTCGGGAGTGGAATGGCAGAACCGGTCACCGCATCGCACTCGCTGCAGCTCCCGATTCCCTTGGCACAGGGAGCAATTGGGCTGCCGTGGGGACAGTGAGACGGTGCTTTGAGCATACGGCAGAGGGCGTTCTCGGTATCTTCGGAAATCGAGTGTTCCATCCGGCACGCTTCATCGTGTACCTTTGTCCGGTTGATATGGAGCACATCGGCAAGGAAGACTTCAAGGAGCCGATGACGGCGTTTGATGGTCTCTGCAATCTTTTTCCCATGCTCGGTCAGGCTCGCACCTTTATAGGGCTCGTAATTAACAAGGTTTTTTTCTGCAAGATTCTGGAGGGCTTCGGTCACGCTTGCCGGCGCAACCTTGAGACATTTTGCAATCGCCGTGGTTTTTGCTGCGCCTTCTGTACCGGCAATATCGTAAATTGCTTCGAGATATTCCTCTACCTGCTCCTGTGCCATATGACTAATAATTAGGATAACCTAAATTAAAACGATTTCGGTTGACCTAAAATATATTGCACAAACCAGAAGGATACGTTCTTTTTAGGAATCCTTTCCATTTCCCGGGTGAAACGGTTGCGGGTATACCGGTAGAGAGTCCGGGATATCCCTGAGATACGCTCAACATCACCTTTTTTAAAAAAAGCAACAGATTTAAGGATAATCAATAATAGTACCCATCGAAGTACCCGGGAAAATACCTGCCATGATTTCTGCCCTGTACGTTGATGACGAACCTGCATTGCTTGACCTCGGCAAGATCTTTCTTGAACGGGCCGGAGATATCCAGGTTGACACGGCCCTGTCGGCACCAGAGGCTCTCATAAAAATCCAATCCACTTCCTATGATGTGATCATCTCCGATTACCAGATGCCGGTCATGGACGGCCTTGCATTCCTCCGGAGAATCCGGTCAGAATACCCTGTGCTGCCTTTCATTATCTTTACCGGGAAAGGGAGGGAGGATGTCGTGATTGAAGCACTCAACAGCGGCGCGGATCACTATATCCAGAAAGGGGGCGATCCAAAAGCGCAGTTTGCCGAACTGAGCCACACAATCCGGAGGGCCGTGGAGCGCAAACATGCTAACGATGAACTCGTGCACCTCAACCGGCTGTACTCGGTCCTCTCGCGGACCAACAAGGCCGTGATCCATATTAAAAACCGACAGGAACTTCTCGAGGAGGCCTGCCGTATCGCTGTAGAGGAGGGAAAGTTCCTGATGGCATGGATCGGCATGGTGGATCCGGCAACAAGGCAGGTTCACCCGGTTGCAGCCTGTGGTTACGAAGAAGGTTACCTGAGTCAGCTCTCAATTACGGTTGACAACGTCCCGCAGGGAATGGGGCTGACCGGCTCTGCTATCCGGGAGGGGCACCCAACGATCTGCAACGATATCCCGTCAGATCCCCGCATGAATAAATACCGGCACGAGGCGGCCAAACGCGGGTACCGTTCCTCTGCCGGCATCCCTATCCGAAACGGAAATGCCTGGATCGGTGCGATGAGGTTCTACTCGGGTGAATCCGGTTTTTTCAACGATCAGGAGATTTGTCTCCTGCAGGAACTTGTCGAAGACATCTCTTTTGCGCTGGAACTAATAGAGAACAATCACCCGACATAACTGCTCATCCTTTAATCGGCAGGGTGACCGGGGATTCAGGACTCCCATCCTGCCGGTAAACCGGAAGAAGCCCGGTGGCATCGTGATCCCAAAACAGAGCACCGGCACCCGCGGTCTCACTCTTCACTATCTGAAGATTTTTGAATCATGCACGCATTGGTAGGTATGGAAACACTATGACAATTGACTGGTACAACGAATTTGTCGATACGAATTACGAGCCGGCAAAGGATGAAATTGTCTGTCTTTATTATTTTGAACCGGCTGCGGGGATTACAAAGGAAGAGGCAGCCGGCCGGATCGCATCCGAGAGTTCGACAGGCACATGGACGACGCTCTTTACGATGCCACCAAGGATGAAAAAACTGGAGGCCACCGCGTTTGAGTTCGACAAAGACTATGTGAAGATAGCCTATCCTCTCGCACTCTGGGAGGAGGGAAACGCTGTGCAGCTGATGAGCGGGATCGCGGGAAACATCTTCGGGATGAAAGCACTCAAAAACCTGCGCCTTCTCGACGCCACGCTTCCATCGGCATATCTTCACGGGTTCAAAGGGCCACACTTCGGGATGGACGGGATCCGGAAGATGATGAAAGTCTATGGACGGCCGCTGACCGGAGCGGTGCCCAAGCCGAAGATCGGCTTTTCCGCAAAAGAACACGCGGAGGTCGGGTACGAAACATGGATGGGCGGGTTTGATTTCGTGAAAGACGATGAGAACCTGACATCAACATCCTTTAACCGGTTCGAGGACCGGGTGAAATATATGACAAAACTCCGGGATAAAGCGGAGAAAGAGACCGGGGAGAAGAAGTCGGCGTTCCTGAATATCTCTGCCGATGTGGAGACCATGAAGAAGCGGGCCGACCTGCTCGCGGAGTATGGCTGGAACTACGCAATGATCGATGTGGTAGTCGCAGGAAATGCAAGCGTCATGACGATGCGGGACTACTGCTCTGACCTGGGCCTTGCTATCCATGCGCACCGGGCGTTCCATTCGGCATTCGACCGGAACAGGAAGCAGGGGATGACGATGTACTTCCTTGCAAAGCTCATGCGTCTTATCGGAGTCACCCAGATTCACACCGGGACCGCCGTGGGAAAACTGACCGGGACAAAGACCGAATCAATCCTGCTTGCCGACCTGCTGCGGAAGAAAAAGATCGCAGAGGTTCCGCACCAGTGTCTCGCTCAGGACTGGGGCTCCATAAAGACGGCGTTCCCGGTCTCTTCTGGGGGACTGCACCCGGGCCTTGTTCCCGATGTCCTCGATATCTACGGCAAGGATCTCGTTCTGCTCGTCTCGGGCGGCATCCACGGCCACCCGAAGGGTACCCGGGCCGGGGCACGGGCAACCATGCAGGCAATCGAGGCGTGGCAGGAGGGTGTGACACTCGAAGAGAAGGCAAAAAAGGCAAAGGAACTCAGGGAAGCATTGGCAAAGTGGGGGCACTATAAACCGAAGTGACCGCATTATTTTCATGCCGCATCCCCATTCTTTTTTATATCCCGGCAAAAACAATTAAAGCACCGTGACAGAATTCCAGCTCGTCTCCACCTTTCCCCCGGCCGGATCGCAACCGGAAGCGATTGCAAAACTCAAGGACGGATTGGCGGATAATGCCCGGTGCCAGACGCTTCTTGGGGTTACCGGCTCCGGTAAGACGTTTACGATGGCAAACGTGATTGCTGCGGCAAACAAGCCCACCCTTGTTATCGCCCATAACAAGACGCTTGCTGCCCAGCTCTACCAGGAATTCTGCGACTTTTTCCCGAAAAACCGGGTAGAATACTTCGTCTCGTATTATGATTACTACCAGCCGGAGTCATACATCCCGGCAAAAGACCAGTACATCGAGAAGGACTCTGCGATCAACCCGAAAATCGAGATGCTCAGGCTTTCAGCCACTGCTTCGCTCTCATTCCGGCGCGACGTAATCGTCATCGCATCGGTCTCCTGTATCTTTGGCCTTGGCAATCCCGAGAACTTCCGGAATATGGGTTTTGACCTCTCTGTCGGTCAGAAGATCACCCGAAACGACATCATGAGCCGGCTCCTGGATATCCTGTTCGAGCGAAACGATATCGATCTCGCCCCGGGCCGGTTCCGGGTCAAGGGCGACATCATCGATATCGTTCCCGGGTATTTCAACGATATTATCCGGATCGAACTTTTCGGGGATGTTATTGAGAAGATCCGTGAGGTAGACAAGAATACCGGCGCAAAAAAAGAGGAGATGAAGTATTTCTACGTGTACCCCGCACGACACTTTGTCACCCCGGAAAGTGCACAGAAAACCGCGATCTCCTCCATCAAAGCGGAACTTGACGAAGTGCTCCCCACGCTGGGACTGGTCGAAGCACACCGGCTCCGGCAGCGGACAAACTTCGACCTTGAAATGATCCAGGAAACCGGCTCCTGCAAGGGAATCGAGAACTACTCCCGACATTTTGACGGGAGGAACGCAGGTGAAAAACCGTACTGCCTGCTTGATTATTTCCCTGACGATTTCCTGATGATCATCGATGAGAGCCACCAGACGATCCCGCAGCTGCACGGGATGTACAACGGCGACCGTTCCCGAAAGGAGACGCTGGTGAATTACGGGTTCCGGCTCCCCTCCGCGCTTGACAACCGACCCTTGAAATTTCACGAGTTCGAGCAGTACATGAGTCGGGTGATCTTTGTCTCAGCAACGCCCGGGCCCTACGAAATAAAGCACTCCACGCAGCTTGTCGAGCAGATCATCCGGCCGACCGGCCTTGTTGACCCCTCTGTTGAAGTTCGGCCCATTGAGGGGCAGACACTCGATGTAATAGAAGAAGTCAAAAAGACGATCGCCCGGGGCGACCGGGTTCTTATAACAACCCTCACGAAAAAACTTGCCGAGGAACTCTCCGAGTACCTTGCCGACCGGGGCATCCGCACCCGTTACCTCCACTCGGAGATCAAGACATTAGAGCGTACCGAAATCATCCGCGAGCTCAGGCTTGGTAAATTCGATGTGCTGGTCGGGATCAACCTTCTGCGGGAGGGGCTCGACATCCCGGAGGTGGGGTTTATCGCCATCCTCGACGCGGACAAGGAGGGGTTCCTCCGGGACGCACGGAGCCTGATCCAGATTATCGGGAGAGCGGCACGAAACGTGAACGCGAACGTCGTGCTCTACGCAGATTCAATGACCGATTCAATGAAGGTCGCAATCTCCGAGACAAAGCGCCGGCGAGAACTGCAGCTCGTGTATAATGAGAGTCATCATATCATTCCGCAGACAATCAAAAAACCCGTAAAAGAAAAAGAGGTCGAGATCGAGGATACAAAACATGTTCCCAGGGCCGAGATCCCCAACGTTGTCATCGAACTGGAAAAGCAGATGCGGGATGCGGCAGATAACCTTGACTTCGAGCGGGCGATTGCACTCCGCGAACAGGTAAAAAAACTCAATGAACGGCTAAAACACGGGGGAACGCACCCTTAGATACGATTAAGGATTTAATTATGACGTCTAAAAAAAAATCTCCAAGATCACCGCTTTTTCCGAAAGTTCCCGTGGGTCCCTTAACATAAAAGATGGACACATAATTGCCATCGCTGACTGAACATTACATTATTTCCAGAGGATAAGGGCTGTGAACCGGTAAGCCGGGCTAATGGCGGAAGAGTATATACTTATGGATAGAATGAGCTGTTTTTTTACGATTATTTGGCCATACCCCGGGCAACACCGATCTCACCGTTGTCCGGGATACCTACCATGTAGTAACGCTTGATAAATTCCCGCACTTTTTCAGACTCGATCCAGCCCATGTCGAGCTGCGTGACGATCCGGTCGATCTCACGGGCCTGAAGAATGATCTTGTCGGTAACCTCCCCGGGAGCAAGACTCGAAAGCCCCACGATAACGGCAAGTGGATTCCTGATATGGTCACCGAGAACAGCAAACTGCTCGATATTCTTTTCGATCTGCTCAAGTGCAGATCTCTTTACCGCCTCCATCTGCTTCCGGTCAGTAATATCAATAAACGAGGCCATGATGCAGACAGGGTTATCCTTTTCATTTTTCACGAGGTTTATCCAGAGCAGGACGTAAAACGGAGTCTGGTTGGCTTTATAGAGAAGGATCTCCCCAAACCAGCTGCCTTTCTTGTGAAGTGCATCTTTTACCGTCTCAATCCCATCTTTGGATGCAACATATTCCCACATAATTTTATGAGTGATCTCCCGTGCATCGACGTGCATCATCATTGTTAAAAGAGAGTGGTTTACGTAGGTGATCCTAAAATCAAGATCCATAATGGCAATCGCATTGATGGAGGAACTGATCGCATGATCTTTTATGATGAGTGCTTCCTCTGCCTGCTTTCTCGCCGTAATATCCACAATGGTACAGACGAACTGGTCGTCGGGAAGTACACCAGCAGAAAGCAGAACCCAGCGGGGCGTTCCACTCTTTGTCATAAACCGGGTCTCAAGATTCTCTATAGTTCCCTGATTGGAAAGAAGCTGGAAAAAATGGTCCCGGTCTGCAGGGTCAGACCAGAGCCGGGTAAAGGGTATGGCTGCAATCTCCGCAGGATCATAACCCAGTGTATCGGCAAAACGCCGGTTTACTTCCTTTATCATGCGATCAGCACTGTTCACGAGACCGATTCCGGCTTCGGAATGGTTGAAGATCCCACGGTATTTCACTTCGTTCCTGCGCATATGCAGCGCAAGGCTTGCAACAACAGCGGCAACGCCAATCACGACAAAACAGGTGATAAATGCAGCAGCAAGGTCTCCCAGTGCACCGCCCGTGATGACGGCGACCAGCCCGATGTAGAGCGCAGCGACCACAACGGCATACGAGATACCACGGCGGGGGTACCAGTATGCTGCGATAAAGATCGGGATATAGAGGAGGT
>JBAZHU010000049.1:0-9303 GCA_041652215.1 Methanoregula sp.
TCCCCTCACAACCCTGACCTTAAAGGGGGCAGGCTCCTCGCCATCGTGCAAACATAAGGCCCCGACCGGGATTTGTGCTTATGAGAACTATGGTTCCAAAGAGCCGCTCCCGGTCACGGGGAAATTGCAGACATATTGTTGTCACGCAGGTTCGTCATTGTCCCGTACATAGGTCTGCACAGCCTGTGCCGGAGGCTCGGTAAACAACTCGTCCCGCATACCTTTTGCGATACCCATGACCATAATGATCACCGGGACGATCTCAAGTCTCCCCAGCCACATCAGGACAATAAAGATCCATTTGATGGCAACAGGACTTGCTGCCGTGATAAACCCGACCGTTATCCCGGAATTGGAGAGCGCGGAGATACACTCAAAGAGCACTTCGTCAAGACGGAACGTGGTGATATACAGGTGCAGGCAGAAAATGGTCGCGGTAAATATCGTAAAGACATACAGGGCGATTACCAGCATGTTCTTTGAGATCTCCATCTCTGACATCTCCCGGGAGAGCATCCGTCCCTCGTACCGGAACGGCACGATCACCCGGCTGCTGACAAAGAACCTCCTGAACCACCACTTCACCCCCTCGGATGCAAGCGCCACGCGGTTGACCTTGATGCCCCCGGCCATGCTGCCCATTGCCCCGCCAATGAACACCAGAAGCGAGATCATGGCAAGAGGGATTGCCGCCCATACATGAAGGTCCGCATTCTGGAGACCGCAGGTGCAGAGGCCGGAAACAGAAACAAAAACACCTTCCCGAAGCGCGGTAAGTGGTGAGAGGCCATTGAAGAGGACCAGTTCAAGTGAGACAAGGACCGAACCCACAAGCGCGATCAACAGGAGAAGCCGTATGGTCTTGTCGCGGAACAGTGCATCCATCTTCCCCCGGTACATCAGGAAGTACAGCTTGAACGGTATTGCCCCGGCAAACATCACCGGGAGAAGGAGAATTTCGAGCAGGGGATTGTTGTAATACGCAAGTCCCGCAGAATGGAGAGTAAATCCCCCGGTCGCAATGGCGACCATGACCAGGTTGAGTGCATCCCAGAGCGGGATACCGGCAAGCATCACGAGGCCGGTAAAAAGACAGGTCAGAAAGATATAGATCTTCCACATCCTCCAGCCGGTGGTTTTGAGATTTGGCATGAGATCCTCGGGCTTTCCCTCTGAACGGAAGATCTGGAACAACGAGACCTGGGTTTTCCTGCGCATCGATATCCCAAACGCGATGATCCCGATGCCGCCAATCCACTGCATGAACGACCGCCAGAAAAGAAGCGTCTTTGGTGTCAGGTCAACCGTCGCTAACATGGTAAAACCGGTGCTTGTCCAGCCCGACATCGCCTCAAATACGCTGTCGGTGTACGACATCCCCAGGCCAAAGACAAAGGGAAGCGCCCCGACAAGAGCGATCAGGAACCATGCGATCGCGACTGCAACAAGCGCTATTGAAAGGGGCGGATCGAAGTCCCGGGCCGGAACCCGGGTCAGCAGGTACCCTATACCAAGAAACGCCAGGGGGGCGCTCGCCATGGGCAGCAGCAAATCCCATTCCTGGAAGATCACCAGTACCACAAAGGGAACAAGCGACACAAACCCGAGGAACCGACAGATCCGTCCCACATCGTGCACAATCATTGCGAGATGATCGAGGCGCTTCATCTGATAATGAAGATGTTTGGCGTTCCGTTATTGTTATGGGTTGTGCTGGCACCCCATCACGCGGCACCTATATACTGTAATGCCGGCAAACCATCTGATCAGGTTGACCCGCATGGACAAGGATCTCTACCCGTTTTTCATTGTACTGTTCCTTTTGGCAGTGGCCCTCGTCATTTTCTGGTCTGTCCTCGATATGGTTGTCCTTGGTGCATCGCTTGCGGTGGTACTGCTGCCGCTTCACCGCCGGCTTTTACGGTACACCCGGCCAGCCATCTCCTCGGCTATCATCACGATCGGTCTTTTCGCACTCATTGCCGGGACGGCCTGGGCCACCATAATGATTCTCCAGGCCAATGAAGGTCTTTTAAACCATATATTTGCTACAATTGGCTTGTGGCTGGACAATCCTGCCACCCATCCGGAAGCCTTCGGAGTGCCCATCAGCAGGGGAACACTATCAGCATGGCTTCTCGAAGGAAATTCGCTTTTTGTCAATTATTGGGCAACGCTGACCGATAACCTGATGCTGATCATTTTAAAAGGGCTTATCTTTTTCATCTCGTTCTTCCTTCTGCTCTTAAAAGGAAAAGCGCTCAAGGACCGGGTCGATCAATTCCTGCCGCAGCCGGTAAAGAGTTATTGCGACCAGCTCCTGCCGGTCACGGTAGACACGCTCTATGTCATCTATATCGTCCAGATCGCCATCGCGGTACTGACGTTTTTTATTGCGATCCCGGTCTTTTACCTGCTCGGATACGGGGATATCCTCTTTTACTCGTTTTTGGCCGCATTCTGCGAGCTCATCCCCATCCTCGGTTCATCGGTTGCATTCATCATTATCGGTGCTTACGCCCTTGCGCTGGGGGACCTGCAAGGAGTGCTTATCCTGTTCATCCTGGGATACCTTGTCGTCTCGGCACTACCGGAGATCTACGTGCGCCCGGTGCTCGTGGGCCGGCGGGTCAAAATCCACCCGCTCATCATGTTTGTCGGCATCATCGGAGGGATTCTTACGATGGGAATTGCCGGCTTTGTCCTGGGACCGCTGATCATAGTACTCCTTATGAGAAGTTACCGGATCTGGACCGATGACCGCAAGACTGCGCAGGAATCAGCAGATCAAAAGGGTGTACGTGAAGCCGGCCTGTAACGGACCTGATTACCGGGGGTCAGGTCGTTCAGGACCGGTTCGGGAAATATTCCCCAAAGAGAAAGCAATATACCCTTTATGTCCCCACGGGTAAAGCAGGAATGTTCAGGGATAATTTAGCAATGCCCGGGATCGTCAAGTCGATGGGTCTCGTGTTCGGCGATATCGGGACGAGTCCCATCTATACGTTCACCGCCATTTTTCTTTTTACCTCCCCCACCGCTGAGAACGTGATGGGCATTCTTTCCCTTATTTTCTGGACGCTCACGATCCTTGTTACCGTCCAGTATACGTTCCTTGCCATGCACCTGGGTAAGAAAGGTGAAGGCGGGACGATCGTGCTCAAGGAACTCCTGCTGCCGATGCTCAAATCCGGCAACCAGATCGCATTTGTCTCTCTTATCTCCATCATAGGTATCTCGCTGTTTATTGGTGACGGTGTCATTACACCGGCGATCAGTATCCTCTCCGCAGTGGAAGGGGTTCTTCTGATCCCCGGTTTTGAGACGACCTCACAGATTATCCTGATGCTTATCGCTGCCGTTATAGCGATCTGCCTTTTTGCTTTCCAGGCACGGGGCACGGAAAAGGTAGCGTGGGCATTTGGCCCGGTCATGGTGGTCTGGTTTACCGTTCTTGCGGCATCAGGTCTTGTCGCCCTCTTTCTCGCGCCCCAGGTAATTTTTGCGGTAAACCCGATGTATGCGATCAACTATCTTACGCACAATGGCCTTGCAGGATTTCTGATCCTCTCTTCCGTGATCCTGTGCGCCACCGGGGGAGAAGCACTCTACGCTGATATGGGACATCTCGGACGGGAGCCCATAGTAAAGGCATGGTACCTTGTTTTTATTGCACTTGCGATCAACTATTTCGGGCAGGGTGCATTCCTGATTACCCACCCTGGGACCCAGAATGTCCTCTTCGAGATGATTTTCTCCGAGGCAAAACTGCTCTATATCCCCTTCCTCTTTTTAAGCATCGCAGCAACAGTGATTGCATCGCAGGCGATGATCTCCGGGATCTTTTCCATTGTGTACCAGGGAATTACGACCCGTATCCTGCCCCTGCTGCGGATCGAATACACGTCTCCCCATCTCAGGTCACAGATCTATATAGATATCGTGAACTGGATGCTGCTCTTTGCCGTCCTGCTGGTAATCCTTATCTTTAAGAGTTCCAGCAACCTCACCCACGCGTACGGGCTTGCAGTCTGCGGGACGATGACTATCACAAGCATCCTGATCATCTGGATTCTTGTTCTCCGCGGAGAAATCTTAAAAAGTCTCATTGCAGGGTTTGTTCTTATCGTGACCGGGGGGTTCCTTATCGCGAACCTCCACAAGATCCCTTCCGGGGGCTACTGGTCGCTTTTGATCGCGGCTATCCCGCTCACAATTATCCTCATCTACGTGAACGGCCAGCGCCATCTCGCAAAGTCATTAAAACCTGTGCCACTCGATGAGTTCCTCCCAAAATTCAACGCACTCTATAAATCGGTGAACAAGATCTCGGGGTCGGCGCTGTACTTTGCGCGTGACTTCCGGAAGATCCCTCAGTATATCCCCCGTACGATGTTTACGAACAATATCGTGTACGAAGAGAACATTATCATCTCGATTATCCGGACGGAGCAGCCGTTCGGTGTTACCTGGGGGGTGACCAGGGAGCTCACGAAGGGACTCTCCATCTTTGAGATTTATCTGGGATACATGGAAATTGTCGATATCTCGAAGATTCTTAAAGACGCCGACATTGAAGAGAAGACGATCTTTTACGGTATGGAGGATATCGTCACCAACCATGTTGCCTGGAAAATCTTCGGCGCGATCAAGCACCTCACTCCTTCTGTCGTGCAGTTCTACCGGCTACCGTCGGACAAGATCCACGGTGTCGTGACCCGGGTGGATATGTAAGAGGATCGACACACTCTTTTTCTGCCTTACGATATGCTCTTAATTTTAGCCGGCCAAATAGAGACGATACGCGAGGGTAGTCAAGCCAGGTCAAAGGCGCTGGATTTAGGGTCCAGTCTCGCAGGAGTTCAAGGGTTCGAATCCCTTCCCTCGCATGAAGACAAGTGCATCAGTCCATGAGGAGGAGTGGATCTTCTTCACGTCAGCTTTGGTTCCTGCCGATGCCGGAACCACGTAAAAAAACGTTCTCTTATTCATCGGGATCAACGTTCCGCATAGCAGTTCTAATCAGGGTGACAAGGGAAAACTGCCGGATATTTCAGCAGATCCCACGTCCTCCGTTAATGCAGACTGCACTTATTCCTCAAAAACTGACACATCCCTGAACGCCACACCATCAAAGAGTCCGCGATCCGTGATCCGCAGCGATGGGATCACGGTGAGCGCCAGGAACGAGAGATACATGAACGGCTCTGCGATACCGCCCATTTTTTCGGTTGCCTCCCGCAGGGTACCCAGCCGGGCAACAACTTCGCAGGCGGGCAGTGTCGACATAAGCCCGGCACAGTCCAGCGGGAGCACCGTGCACGCGGTCCCGTTTACCGCCACCATCCCTCCTTTAGCCTGGATCACCGCATCGATCGCAGCAATGATTGCTTCATCTCCCACACCGGTGGCGATAATGTTGTGCGCATCATGGGAGACGCTTGCAGCAATCGCTCCTGCCGTAAAACCGAAACCATGCACGATCCCGGTGCCGACCATCCGGTGTCCGTACCGGTTGCAGACCACAACCTTGAGAAGATCCTGTGTTGTATCGGGAAGTGTGGCCGGATCTCCCGTAAACGATAGCGATTCGGTGATGATCTGGCCGGGCACAAGCCCGATAACCCGCGCAGGGCCACGCCCGGCAAGCCGGATCTGTTCCCGGGCCGGCGTGGTGCACCGGACCGTATCGGGCAGGGATGCCACGGCAGCAGGGAGGGGATATGCCGTTACCGGTTTTCCAAGGCAGAGTGTTTCTTTTACGGTAAATGAGACAGGGTCATCGACAATACAGAGATCTGCCCGCCGGCCCGGGGCAAGTGCCCCGCGATCCATAAGCCCGAAGCGTTCTGCGGCAGAAAGTGTCGCCATCCGGATTGCAAGCTCCGGTTCAAGCCCCCGGCCCACGGCAGTCCGGATGCACCGGTCGATGTGACCATCCCGTGCAAGTAGATCTGCATGGCAGTCATCAGTCGCAAAACTGCACCGGGACACATTATTCGGGGTAATCATGGGGACGAGCGCAGCTATATTTTTCTCTGTCGACCCTTCACGTACAAAAATATACATCCCGCGCCGGAGTTTTTCTTCGGCCTCATCCCGGTTCGTGCACTCGTGGTCGCTCTGGAGGCCGGCAAGGATATAGGCGTTCAGGTCAGTATCGGAAAGAAGTGGTGCGTGGCCGTCGCGGATCGATAAAAGCGCAAGTTTACGCTGGATTTCCAGGTCTCCTGCAAGGACCCCCGGGACATTCATCATTTCGCCAAGGCCGATGATACCCTCGCGCCCGGTAAATGCGGCGAGTGCCTCCGCATCGAGCGAGGCACCACCCGTGTCCAGGGGGGTTGCCGGCACGCAGGATGGCAGCATGTACAGGATATCGACGGGTAATCCCGTGCGGCCGGCAAGCATGTATTCGATTCCCTGTACCCCGGCAACATTTGCAATTTCGTGGGGGTCGGCGATCACGGTTGTCGTCCCGTGGGAAGCAACGAGCCGGGCGTATTCCTGCGGGACGAGCAGAGAACTTTCAATGTGGACGTGGGCATCGATCAGGCCCGGGACAAGGTATGCCCCGTGGAGATCCCGCTCGCGGAGGCCCCGGTACGATTTGCCAATCCCGATGATGATGCCGGATTTTATCGCGAGATCGCCCTGTTCCCAGGTACAGGAAAATGCGTCGAAAATCTCTGCGTTCCGGTACACCACATCCGCCGGCTCCGTACCACGTGCCGCCGGGATCAGGTCTGCATATAACCGGGTCATAATCCCACCGTAATGTCACGGATGACCGCCGTCTCGCGCTGCCCGTCCCGGGTCAGGTATACATAAATTTTGTACCTGCCCGGGTCGAGCCGAAGCGGGATCGTGACCGTGTTCTCAGTACCGGCAAGCGTGACCGTTGTTCCGGCAGTCAGTAGTTCGTGCTGCTCGAAGTCAGTTAATGAATAGACCCGCACCTGGACACCGGTATCGACCGGGTCGCCCGCGTCCCTGATGGGTATGGTCAGGTTGCCGGCTCCGTACGAGACGTCTCCGACAGAGAGCATAGTACAGCCGGCAGCCGCGAGAAGCAGGAGCAGGAAAACGCCCAAAAGCAGGCACGAACGTCCGGTCATATCTCTGTTGTCAGACTGTATCCATAAAAACCTATACCCTTGGATAAAAAACAGGAATTGTCGTGATCCGGCCTCAGGGAAATCTTCATAAGATCCCTGATCACTTCCCAAAAAGAACCAGAGTCTCCGGCACAGGTGCCTGAAGGGGGCCAGAGAATTTTTTTTAGTTTCTCGTACTCACTCTGTAAAAGTAACCGCGCCCTCAGGTATTTTTCGTGGGGTCTTTGGAAATTTCGCCGGGTTTGTGCATCCCGGATTTTCATGGATACGGCAGAACACAATTTTCCTCTGCATTAAGCATTCACCAGATGCCCCCCGTCAGGACGCCCGGTAATGATTAAATACCTAAAACACGCCGAGATTATTTAAATTAAATAAAAATTAAATTTCTATCCGTCGATTCCAGAAAGCAAACCTATTAAAGGAACACTCCATAGAATTCAATAAGGTGATATCATTACAACCATCGCATTCTCCCACCATAAAGGCGGAACCGGTAAAACCACATCATGCCTGAATATCGCCGGGTTCTGTATTCTGGCGGGAAAAAAAGTGCTGGTGGTTGACTGCGATCCCCAGGCCAATGCAACAGCCGGTCTTGGTGTCAGCCCGGAATCAACCCAGAAAAATATGTATGATGTCTTCATGAGCCGGGTGGACGGTTTTCCCCAGGTTAAAATTACCGACATCATCATGTCAACGGAATCCGGGATCGATCTTGCCCCGGCAAGCCTGGACCTTGTCGGAGCTGAGCCATACCTGTATGGGATTGCCTCCCGGGCGGAAGTGTTGCGGGATGCACTGGTACCCCTCCGGGAAAAATACGATTTTATCCTTATCGACACGCCCCCAAGCATGGGTCAGTTCGTAATTAACGGACTCTTTGCAGCAGATCATATCATTGTCACGCTTGATTCCGGGTCATTTGCCCTCAACGGCGTGGGACCGCTTTTTACTATTTTTGAGGATATGAAACAGGACCTGGGAAAAACGCTCCACGTCGATATGGCCATTATTTCACGCTGGGGTGAAGGCGGGGAGATGGAATGCAGGGTACCGGACGACAGTAAAAAGAGCGATCTGGTCAGCTGGTTTAGGGCGCTTCTTACCCCTCAGCATGTCCCGACAGAGGAAGAAAGGACGGCAGGAAAAGAACGCGCAAAGGAACATGAACGCCTGGCTGGAATGCTTGCCGAGATCGGTAAAAAGTTTCCTGAAGTGCATACCGTACCTTACTCTCCCGAAGTCTACGAAGCCCAGAAAAAGGGTATGCCGATCTCGCACGTCTCCCCTGCTAGCAGCGCAGGTGGCGTATACAGGGCAATTGCTGATGAGGTTATGAAATGGAAGTAAAGAAAATCAAAAATGTGCATGAGAGTGCAAGTGCCTCTGCCGGGATTTCTCGTATGGCTGAACATCTGAAACCTTCAACCTGCATATCCAGAATGGGGTGAGACATGGCTGCAACGATCGAAGTCGTGGAGTTTGAACTGGGCGGGGAGCGGTATGCACTGGATATTAATCTCGTCCGTGAGATCGTGGAAATGATACCAATCACTCCCATTCCCCGGGCGCCGCCGTTTATCTCCGGGGTCATCAATCTCCGGGGAGAGATTACCAACATTATGAACCTCAATACGCTTCTGGGACTTCCTGATAAGGAGATACGGGACAACCAGAAAATTATTGTCCTTGTTCCCGAGGCGGCAAACGGGAACAATGTCGGAATTATTGTCGATGATGTCTCCAGTGTCCGCCAGGTGCCCGAGTCGGATATTGAGAACATTGGCGCCGGGATCTCTTCGGAGTTTTCCCGGTTTGTCAAGGGGATTATCAAGGTTTCTGGTGACGATACAGAGGATACGAGAAAAGATCTCGTCATCTGGCTTGATATGGAAAAGGTGCTTGCAGATCTGGCTGACCGGTCAAAAGGCGGCCCGGCCACGGGCATCATGCACGAGGCGGAGTGAACATTTTAAGAGATTGCTTAAGAGAGGGATACGTATGACGGAACAACGACCGGGACGAAAGACATTATTTATCGGAGCTCCTGCTTCAGCAGGACGGAATTCTCCTGATGAGATCGCGCAGCACGTACGGCAGCTGAACGAGGATCTTGCCCTTGCGCTTAAAGGCGCCGCTGCAAAAAAAGAAGTCAAGCCCCTTGATGCATCACATTTCGGAA
>JBAZHU010000050.1:0-9060 GCA_041652215.1 Methanoregula sp.
TGGAGCAGGGGGTAAAACTGGCAGGGTGTACCGTCCACTTTGTTGACGAGAGCCTTGACGGCGGCCCCATCATCCTCCAGCGCTGCGTGAGGGTGATGGACGATGACGATGAGGACACCCTGGCAAACCGCATCCTCATCCAGGAACATCTCGCTCTGCCCGAGGCAGTCCGGCTTTTCTGCGAAGACCGCCTCGTCATCGAAGGAAGAAAGGTCAGGACTCTCTAGTACATCCCGTTACGGGAATAATTTCCTCAAAGCCCTGCCCGCGCCCCGTCATTTTTATATACCGGGCGCTGATAGTATGACACCTGCAAGGCACCCTGAATCATGAAAGACAAGAACCGCACCCTCTCGGTAAAACCTCTGGCACAGGAACGTATTGCCGTGCTCTTTTCCGAGGCAGAGAAGGTCTTTCATGAACACCCGGAATACAGCGACCGGTACGTCGCACTTGCCCGGAAGATTGCCATGCGCCAGCGGGTCAGGATTGATCTCGAACACCGGCGCCGGTACTGCCATCACTGCTACCGGTACCTGGTGCCCGGGGTAAACATGCGGGTGCGGATACGTTCCGGGTGGGTGGCCGTCACCTGCCTTGGATGCAAAAAAACAACCCGGTACCGGGTGGAGAAAAATCATGACAACACCGAATAATCCCGCGATGCAGGACCTCAAGCCAACGGTCTGGATCGGGAAACAGGGCTGTACCGAAGCAACGATTGAAGAGATCGCAGCCCAGATAAAGAAACGCAAGACCATCAAGGTAAAGTGGCTCCAGAACACCGAAGTCGATCCCGAAGCCGTGGCAACGGCGGCCCGCGCCGTCCTTGTCAGCGTCCGGGGGAAAACGATGGTGCTCGCGGAACACGGGAAAAAAGAGAAAAAATAAGCCTTTTTTGTACCGGCAGAACCGGGTGCCGGTATCTCGAAATATATAAGAACCTCGCTACCCAATAAGTTAAGACTGTTATTTAATTTTAAAAACAGTGAGGACTATTCATGACGACCGTATATGATGTCCCGGCCGACCACCTCATCAGGAAGGTTGCCGAGGAGCTCAAGAAGCGGCAGGAGATCAAGCCGCCGGCATGGGCTTCCTTTGCAAAAACCGGGGTACATAAGGAGATGCCTCCCGAAGACCCCGACTGGTGGTTTATCCGGGCAGCAGCAGTACTGAGACGCGTCTATGTCGACGGCCCCTTAGGCGTCGAACGGATGCGGAGTTTCTATGGCGGGAACAAGAACCGTGGCTCTAAACCGAATGCTTTCCGGAAGGGCAGCGGCTCGATTCTCCGTAAAGCCCTCCAGCAGCTTGAAGCTGCCGGGTTGATTATCCACGACAAGACCGGCCGCAGGGTTTCTCCTGCCGGGATGTCTTTCCTGGACAACATGTCAAAAGATGTACTTGCCAACCCACCGGCACCTGTCCCGAAGAGAGTAAAGCCGGTTGCCGAAGAGCCAAAGAAGGCCGAAGGCAAGAAGGGTAAGGCGCCGAAGGGCGAGAAGTCCGACGATGCGAAGGGTGAGAAGAAGCCTGCCGCAAAGAAGGGCGAAGGTAAGAAAGCCGAAAAGGCCGAAGGCAAGAAGCCCGAAGCATAATACAGGTGATGATCCATGGGAGACGACGAGTTAAGTGAGATCCGGAAAAGGAGGATGGCACAACTCCAGCAGCAGGCAGGCCAGCAGCAGGAGGAACTCGAACAACAGCAGCGTCTCAAGCAGCAGATGCAGATGGTACTGATGCAGGTTCTCGAGCCCGACGCCCGGGAACGCTTAAACACCATCAAACTGACCAAGCCGGAATTTGCCGGCGCCGTGGAACAGCAGCTCGTGGCGCTCGCCCAGAGCGGGCGTCTCAAGCAGAAGATCACCGATGCACAGTTTAAAGAACTGCTCCGGCAGCTTGCGCCGGCAAAACGGGATTACTCGATCACCAGAAAGTGATGAAAGCAGGAGTGCTTTACAGCGGCGGGAAGGATAGTTCCCTTGCAGCGATCATGCTGGGTACGTATTACGAGGTTGAACTCAACACGTTTGTGTTCGACTCCGCCCGCTTAATCCCGACAATAGAACATGCCGCGCAGGCGCTGGGGTTGCCTTTGAGAAAACGGGTATTTCCCCAGGGTATGGCAGAAGAGATGGCAGACATGGTAATCTCGTGCGGGTATCCGAACGATGCGATAAACCGTATTCACCAGACCGCCATCGAGACCCTTGCCGGTGAGTATACCATCGTCGGCGACGGGACACGGTTTGACGACCGGGTCCCGATGCTCACCAGGGCGCAGGTGCAGAGCATCTGCGGCCGGACCGGGTGCACCTATGTGCGCCCGCTCCTCGGCTACATGCGATCCGAAGTCGACCGGCTGGCGGACCGGTTCCTCGTGGTAACCTACGGGGAGACCGGGACGATCCTAAACGGCGATTACGAATCCGAGATCCGGGCGGCGATCCGTGCCCGCGGAGTTGATCCCGCCACCCTGTTCCCGGCGCACCACGAGCAGTCGCTTGTGGTGGGAAGAAAGAAGTGCGCAGACAATTAAGGTGAACATACATGAGCAAGCTCAGCAAAGGAAGGAAGATCCGGCTGGCAAAGGCGTGCGACCAGAACCGGCGCGTGCCCCAGTGGGTCATGATCAGGACGAAGAGGGCGGTTGTTTCCCACCCGAAGAGACGCAACTGGCGCAGAAGCCAGCTGAAGGTGTAAGATCATGGCAGAACAGATGCAGGAACACATCTATATCATCCCGCTGCGGGATGCACGCAGGATGCCCCGGTGGAAGCGGGCGAACGGCGCGATCAAGGATATCCGCAAGTACCTCGCGAAGCACATGAAGACCGAGGATGTCAAGATCGACAAGACCATCAATGAGAAGGTGTGGAGCCGGGGAAGCGAGAAGCCGCCATCCAAGATCCGGGTCCGCGCCATGAAACTGGAAGACGGGCAGGTTCAGGCAGAACTGGCCCCGGAATCGTAAGCATATGGAACGCACGACTTCATTTGCCGGGGACCCCAATATCGGGGTTTTTGCCCGGGTTGCAGGCGATATCGCGGTGATCCCACCTGAGGCGACCGCAGAGTTCAAGGACGCGCTTAGAGCGGCGCTCTCCGTGGAACTGGTTGAGACGACTATCCAGGGCAGTTCGATCATCGGGTCGCTTGTCGCAGGGAACAGCCGGGGCCTCGTGGTCTCGGGGCTTGCGACCGAGAGAGAACTTGCGGTGCTCAGGAAGCACCGGAAGGTTATGCTGCTCTCTGATACGATGAACGCGGCAGGGAACGTGATCATGGCAAACGATACGTTTGCCGTGGTGCACCCGGACCTTCCCGCAGAGGTCGCAGCGGCAATCGGGGAGTTCCTTGAAGTAGAAGTGATTCACCTGACGCTCGGAGGAGTGCGGACGGTCGGCATGGCCGGTGCCGCTACGAACAAGGGCGTGATCGTGCACCCGAATGCGACTGCGCAGCAGATTGCACAGATCGAAGCGGTGGCAAAGGTGCCGGTCGGTACCGGCACGATCAACATGGGCAGCGGCCTTATCGGTACCGGTCTTATCGTAAACGACACTGGCTACATTGCCGGCAACGCGACGAGCGGGTTTGAACTCGGCAGGGTCGAGGACGTATTTGGATTTCTGGAGTGAGGATTATGGCAGCAGAACAGAAGTATGAAGTGAAAGGAACCTTCCTGATGGGCGAAGACTGGGTGCCCTACACGAAAGTTATTGCAGCGCCAAACGAGAAGCAGGCGAAGGAACGCGCATTTGCGGTCTTCGGCAGCAAGCACAACTTAAAGAGACGCTACATCAAGGTCGATGGCGTCACTCTGGCAAAGGCGGAGTAAATCTTTTTTTTCATCCCGGTGGAGTGCACCGGGAGAGTCGAGAACTTTGGCAGAATACAAGAGATCATACCGTGCTGAATTGCCCGGATGAATAGAGAAATTCCACCGTTATTGTATCCGGTATTTTTTCAGGATATCGTCAACCTCCATGGTCAGGGTGTAATTCATACTCCCGCCATCCCACTGGGATACGATCATTTTTTCTTCAAGAAACTGCTTAAGGTGCCAGTAAACTGTACTCGGGTCCAGCCCAAGGCGTTGTGCAATCTCCTTGTTGCTGATACCCGGTTCATCTTGGATTACTTTGAGGATCTCCTGTTTTGGATGACTCATGATATACCCGTACATCCGTTTCTTATCTGGAGCGGTCCCGGAATTTGGAAACAGGTATGTGAGTTTATCTTCTTTTTTCCGGACAATCTTTCCTTCGAGAAGAAGCACAGACAAGTGATATTTCACGGAGCCACGGTTAATACCGGTATTTTTTGAGAGATTTGCAATCGTGCATCCGGGATGATCGCGGATATATTCGAAAATTGCCTCGCGATTTTTATTCCGCAAAATTGTTTTTACTTTTCCAACAATAACCGGCCAGAAGGTCAGCAGGCCGAAAATTCCAAGCAAAACCGAGATTACCCAGGCCGCTTGAACCCACAGCGGCAGATCAAAAAAGGAGACAATCTGATCGGCACCGAGAGTATCCGACGGTCCGTTCTGGGGAGAATGTGGAACAACATATGTTGCCCCCTGAACAATGGCGATATTGCTAACGACCACCACTAAAAAAATAAGAACAATTAAAGAATGTTTCATTCAATGTAGGGTAGACGTCAGATTGTATAATATTGCCTTCCCGTCACGCTGTACCCATAGACCTCGTAAATCCATGTGCCTTGTGGGATTCCTCCGCTGTTTATGACGTCTACATTGATACTCCCATCAGTGGCACCGTCAAAATTGTCGTAAAATGGTCCATATATCGATCCATCCGGGGAGTAAATTTTCAGCCGGAGTGAATTAGCGGGAACCCCCCAGTACAGGTTCACGTTCATTGATGTAATGTACGATGACACTGCTCTTGTCTGCCACGTTGTCTGACCTTGCGTCACTGATCCGGTGACTGTCAGAGGATGTATCTGGCCAGATCCCGTGGTGTTTCCCGGCAGGATGATAGTGCCGCTGTTCACTGACTTTAGTTCGCTTGCCGATACAACTGCACATGATGCCATCACAAGAAGCACCAGTGCTACGATTCCCAGTCTTTTCGACATGGACTGTCGATTTCGGGAAACATTGCTTAATTTTTCTGTCCAAATAATCAAACTGGCAACTTGCGGGAGGTTAAAAAATTAAAAATACATTTTTACCGGGCAATCCGTTTAATCATTGAAACGAACTATCACATACCTGAATAACCTGCTAAAAACAACCTTGGATTGCAATTACTGGTACCGAAAATAGTGGTTGCCTATTTCTTAAGCATCAGTATAATTTTCCAGACCGTGCAGGAAAATAATGCGATTATTTCTTACGTCTTATCAAGGCAAATAAGACGACAATAAGTGCAAGTGCAATGACAACACCCGCCACAAAAAAGGGTGGAATATTTCTGGCCTCGCCTAAAATCCCCAGAGTGGGGTAAACTCTATCGACGGGATAAACCTGCTCCATGGAACTTGACCAGGTCTCATTGACCGCGATGATCCAGATCTCAGTGATCCGTGTCGGATCATCGCGCCCCCCGGATTTTCTCATCGAAAATACCATCTGTTTCCCGCAGGAATTGGCCGGTATGACATGGACGGATTTGAAATCTGCATTCATCTGCTCCTCGTGCCAGGATCCAACACCGCATTCACGGATAAATTCCACGATCGGGGTGCTGTCATTCACAACCGGGTACATATTCGTGAGAATTTCGACCGGTACACCGCCCATTCCGGGATATAGTGACGTGTTTTCTGTTGCGGCTACCGTTCCGTGAACTATCGAGGTTGCGAGGAGGATAATGAAAACTAGTACAAGCGTTTTCATAAAAAAGATTAGTTATATCCTGGCAGTTCTCCAAGCGGCTCGGTAATCATATATTGTATCTTACGCGTTGTTGTCTGTTCTGAATGTTCTAGTATGAGAGACATACCTCATATCACGGCAGGAGTGATACTTGAAGGTGGTACATAGAGCGAGAGAATTTCGTTAAGGGGGGATTCTGCCACATGCGATTTTAACCGTCCGGATTGCGTGGCATCGGATTACGCGGCATGGCGTCGTACGGAAATTCGGATATTTTGTAGTATTGATTATGATATTCAATGAGTGTACCATGATTACACTCAAATACCGTTTTTCCTTTACAAATTTCCTTAACTACTGCATCATATTGACTCAGATTACCTTCGAAATTGGCAATGTACCTCCAGCCCTGACGCCATTCACTCGGCTCACTATTCGTTCCATGCATATATTCCTCAAGCTCCGGGTAAATCTTCAATTGCTCGGATGTAGCAGGAGTACTGTTGATGTACTTGATGACACTCACATTGACCTCCATAACATCGAAACTGGCGTCAGTTGTTAGACTACTGGATAGAGAGATATTCTCTGTGGTCGTATCCCCTTTATTTAGAGATAGTGACTGAAGAACAGAGCCCGTGACAATATAATACATAAAACTGCCCACGACAATGACTGCAAAAACAATCACAGCGATCTTGGCATTTCCTGCGGATAATCTCATAAGGCTAATGTCCTTCTCATAGTTTTCTTTGATTGTATTGACTTTCTGTTGTCCTGAAAAATAAAAATTTAGGGATAATGTGCATAGGATCTTGTGATAAGATTTCCGTTACCCTCCCATGAAGGAATTACACTGACATATGACGGAGAAATTGAGGGATCCAAGATGGGAGTTTGCCATACCACATTGGGTTTGTTCCATCCGTCATTAACGTCGATAACCCATTCTTCGATAACCGGGTCTGTTGTTTCAGAGAATGTACCTGTCGAAGGAACAGTTCCCTGAAGATACTCGCTCGAACCATCCAGCTCCGTGAATGACGATACGGTCGAGTCTGCAGTAACCGTATAGTACGTCGTCCATGTTAATGTCTCCATGTCCTCAAAATTCACCTGGAATCCGACGCCGGAATTGGTAATTTGGACATGGTATCCATATGCATGAGGGATATCATTGGGATCAATAACGACAGACCCCTCCCAGTGTGACCATTGATTGGTTCCGATTGGATATTGTGCTCCGTTTCTGTAGAAGACCGGATATAATTCGATTCCTCCTCCACCATTTCGATCAAGAAAATGAGCTACAATTTCCAAAGCCTCACCGTTGTTAAATTTATATTCCCGCTCCGCATAAAGTCGGAACAAATCCGCCGCGGATCCTGACAATGACCAGCTGTATGGCCGAATTTGACCAATGCTATATTTATAATTCGTCGAACCTGACCGCCAAGTTCTGGCCCATTGAGTGTAATTTTGAGGTTCGGTTAATGTTGCTTGTACTTCGTTTCCAATTCTGGATAGACGAGGTGTTGAACTTGCTTTATTTGCTACTGAGTTTTGCGTATCTACGGAAGTAGCATTGTCATCCAATAACCCGGGAACCGGGTACTGACTGCTGGGAGTTATTTTCACAACCCCATTATCATCTTTTGTCATGTGAGTAGATAAGTCATTAAAATTCGAATAGAACCTGCAGAAATATGTAGATGACAAAGTAAGTTTTCCATCACGATCTTCTTTGAGGAACGTGTCATATAACTGAGTGGGCATTCGTATCAGGACGATGCTATTGTCAGGTCCGATACCATCCTCGATTTTATAACCGGGAAATTTTTCAAGTTTTACAAAATTCGATTCTGATTCAAGATATGTCAGCGGTATTTCAATAATGTCAGAATTACTGTTCTGACCATACCGTTCAAGCGTTTTTTGAGAGAGGATTATATTTACCATATCGGATTCAGGGAGCCATTGCGCTGGTTTTGAATCCTTGAGGTAATCATAGGGAATAATGTGTTGAGGATTATTTGCAGATGTGTTCAGCTTGCCGGAGTCGACAGAGCGAACGGCTTGATCTCCTGCGCTCACCATCGGTATCATCGCCATCGCTGCGAGCAGTAATGCCAACAGGATGACGCCAATTTTTAGTGTTTTCATGTTCCATTCCTCTTTTGCACATTTGGATAGCATTCGCTCGAAAGGCACAGATTGTTCCCTTAAGCAGAGAAGATAATGATCAGATACCTTCGGGCAGGACGGGTTCGTCAAGTGTGCAATCGTTTGTGAACCCGTTCTACAAAGTCATCCAAGTTTCAGGATTGCTTAACGTTTCTGTCCAAATAATCAAACTGCCAGTTTGACGATGTGGACAGAGAATCTAAATCAGCAGATTGCCCAGAAATCCCTGCGTGAATATCTAAAAAGATATTCCGCGGGTCTCACCCGATTCCCAGTCTTAAATGGGTGAGGCCCTCAATTTTCAGTAATGGGAATATTTTACCGGCTCTGTTAATGATGAATGGGGCGCTTTCGGTCTGACTTCACCCGAATGCCAGGTACAGGAAGTATATCCCGATCACGATGATCGCGATCCCGATCACCCGGTCGGCAAGTTCGCCGCTCACATTTGCCTTCTCCTTGATCTTCTTCCCGACCGCGCCTCCGGCAGAACTGATGACGATGAGCGGGATGCTCATTCCTATCGCGTAGACGAGGATAGTGATCACGCCCTGCACTGCGGTCTGGGAGAGGGCGATGTACGTGAGGACAACGATGAGCATGGGTGCTCCCCGTCCGATGGTGATTGCGCCAAAGGAGAGGCCGAGGAGGAATGCACCCGTGATGGTGTAAGATGCCGGGGCCCGGAGGCGCGAGAAGATGCTTTTGATAGGCGGTTTGTAGAGGTGCAGGAGCTGAAAGCCCATGAGGATGAGGAGGACGCCGCCGATTGACCAGGCAATGGTGCTGTTCAAAAAGAGGAGGTACCGGCCGAGGAACCCTGCGACAAGGCCGAGCGGGATGAGGACGAGGATCGTCCCGAAGGTGAAGGCGAGGACGAGTTTAAGGATATTTGCAAGGGAGAGTTTTGTGGTGCCGCTCGTGAGGTACCCGATAAGGCCGAGGCACAGGACGCTGTTGCAGGGGCAGATGCCGGCGATGAGGCCGAAGAGGAATATCGCGAGGAGGGACGAGTC
>JBAZHU010000051.1:0-8862 GCA_041652215.1 Methanoregula sp.
CTCAAGAGTCCCGCCAAAAAAAGCAGCGACCTCCTGTGCCTTGTGGGCATTGCTGGTGACGATCGTCAGGTTCCGGCTCACAGGTATCTCCCCCTGAGTTCGATCTCCTGCTCCCGGGCCAGCACGTCTCCCGCGCCGGCAAATGTCTCTGCGTATCCCTGTGCAAATGCCGCTGTGAACGCGCCGGCCTCGTTCGGGTTGGTGCTTTTGAGCGTCTGGAACAGAACATGGATATCGACACCCCTCTGTTCTATCTCTGAGGTCACCTGCGATAATCCGAAATCGATCAGCACGCACCTGCCGTCACGGTCGCGCAGGATCATGTTGCTCGTGGTGAGATCCCCGTGCATGATACCGGCTGTATGGAGACAGCCGACCATTCGTCCGGCCTCCCGGCAATGCGTTTCTGTGAGTGCCCCGGTGAGAAGCGTGCCGGTTACCTGCTCCATCACGATGGAGTCATGGGTGATATCGCTCATGACGGGCGTGGGGACACCCCCTTTGCGAGCCGTGTGGATAAGCCGGGCCTCCGCCCGGGTCCTTTCTGCGATCAGTTTTTTGTCGAGCGCAGGCACCCGGTACCGTTTGGATACCCGCTGCTTTATCGCGTTCCCGTCCCTGAAACTGACAATGGCCTCCGCCCCCCGTTTCTGCCCGGTACTGCTGCACGGTCCACGATCCGGCGCGTGCGTGACCTCGTGTTTCCAGGTAACTTCGACTTCATCCGAGCGGAAGGACGGGTTAACCTGAGAATCCTTGATCTCAAGAGACCGGCCGCTTTCGAGCATCAGTTTTCCTGTATAGGCAATCATCGCGCCATTGTCCCCCAGGTATTTTCTTTCAGGGACAAAGAACCGTGCCCCCCGCTCCTCGCACATGATCCGGAGCATTTCCTGGAGCCGGGCGTTCGCCCCCACGCCGCCGACAAGGAGCACTTCGTCTTTGCCGGTGAGCGAGAGCGCCCGTTCTGTTACCTCAACGCACATCGCAAATGCCGTCTCCTGCAGGCTGCAACAGACATCAGGCAGCGGTTCTTTTGCCTCCTTTGCCGCTGATACCAGTCCGGAGAACGCAAGATCCATGCCCTTGACCGTGTAGGGAAGTTCAAAATAGTTCCCGGTTTTTGCCTGCGCCTCGATCAGGGGTCCCCCGGGGTGTGGGAAATCTTTTGCACGGGCAAACTTATCAAGTGCATTTCCTATGCCGATATCCAGCGTCTCGCCAAAGATGCGGTACCGTCCGTTGAGGTACCCGATCACCTGCGTATTTGCCCCGCTCGCATACAGCACGACCGGGTCCCGGCAACCGGTTGCCCGGCATCCGATCTCTACGTGGGCAACGCAGTGGTTTACTCCGACAAGCGGGACATCAAGCGCAAGCGCAAGCGATCGCGCTGCCGTTGCTACCGTCCGCAGGCACGGCCCGAGCCCCGGCCCCTGCGAGAAGGCAATCCCGGTAACTTTATCCGGTTCCTGAAGAACCGAGGAGATGACATCTTTTATTACCGACGCATGGTGCTGTGCAGCCTCCCGGGGGTGAATGCCGCCATGGGCCGGAGAATACGGGCGTGAACACAGCGCGAGAAGATCCTGATCAAAAAGAGCAGCACTGAGGTTCCAGGCCGTACCCTCAATGCCAAGTATCTGCCCAAATTCAGGCATCAGCGTTTATTTTTTAAATTCGGTGTATCCGCACTTTCCGCACGCAACACGATCCTTGTGGTCGGCCATCATGACGCCGGGGCCACAGCGGGGGCAGTACTTCTTGGTCGTGGTGACCTTTTCACCCTCAACCTTAAAAAACGCACTGCGCGACGGCCCTTTTGCTGCTGCTTTCTTTGCTGCTGCCATGCTTATGCCGCTCCTTCCTCTTTGGGCTTGGGCATGCCGCGTGCTGACAGGTACGGGCGTTCGGTCTTCTTCTTTGCGTCTTCAGTATCGTACACGCGTGCTTTTCCGGTGACTACGGTCTTGCCGAAATTGCTTTTCAGACTGTCAAGTACAACCTGTGGCTCTTTTGCATTGAGCAGTGCGCACAGTTTGCCGATAATCTGCATGCGGGAAGGTGTAGCACCATCGTATGTGAGAGTAAACTGAATCTCTCTTCGTGATAAAAGTTCATTCCTTTTATCGCTCTCGATTTCAAAGTCCATCGATATCCTGTAATTATTGGAAACCGTGTTATTTAAAACCAGAACCCTGCCTTCAGGAAACCCCAAATTAAATCTCAAAAACAAAAAAAAAGGAAAATATTTGTGTTTTTAATTATTGCGCACCGACCCGGACAAACTGCCTGAGAAGTTCTTGTGCGGCAGTTTTTGCCTCGGCATCGATCGTGCGGAGCACGACACCTTTGTGCGGCTGGCCATAGAGTACGACTGCTGCTTCCGGTGCGGCGATGACAAGGGGGATTACTGCAAGATCTTCCTCACCGTCTACCATGATGGTGATGGGTGTGTGGTCAACAGCATAGGTAAGTGCTGCGACCAGATCATCGGTGATGGTGCCGGGCGGATTTTCCACATGGATACATTCGCCGGAGAGTGCCGGCATCCGGCTGCACGGCGAACGCATGGTCTGGCCGTCCACCACGGCGATTGCGGGAGTGATCCCGTTTTTCTGGAGATTATGGGTAACGACATCCCCTACTGAATAGACCGCACGCCCGGTAAGTTCCGGGAGCACGGTACTGATGTCCCGGTGAAGTGTTCCGAAGGGGTCCTTGAAGAGTTTGCGCGACTCTTTGGGGAGCATGAGCATTTTTAGCGGACCTTTAGCGCATAACGCCCGGGAAGCTTGATATTCATCCGTTTTGCCACGTCTGAATTTTCCGGGTCGATGATGACAAGGTAGCCCGACCAGTCATCGCTTAAATTTGCCGTTCCGCAGATCACGCAGTTCTCGCCTTCAACCACCCGGTGGCAGTCCCGGCAGACCTTGCCCTGTTTTTTCTTATTCATCGGCGGCATGTTCTTTCCTCTTGCCTTTTGCCTTCTCGGGCTTATCCTTTGGGGCACCCGTCACACCAGCGGCCGCTTTTTCTTTCTCCTTCTCGATCTCCTCTTCGAGCCAGAGCGCTGTGCCGAGGCCGGCCTGCCGCATAGTGAGACCGATCTTGCTGTCCCGCGGCTCGCGCTCGTTTAAGGAGAGCGTTACCACGCGGACCCTGACAATATCCCCGACGCCGATAAAGCGTTTGGATTCCTGGCAGATAAGCCGGGCGTTCTTCTCATCGAAGTTGATATACTCGTCCGAGATCTGGCTCACGTGCAGCATTGCATCGATGGGCCCGAGGCTCACAAATGCGCCGAAGCTCGTGGTCTCCACAACGAGTCCTTCAATGACTTCCTGCAGGGCAAGCCTGAGTACGAGCCCTTCGAACTTCACATCGTAATACACGCCGCCATCACCGGGCACGATCTCGCCCTCACCGACGTGCTCGACTCTGGTCACGGCAATAAAGATCCCGAGTTCCTTATCGATACTCCCTTCGAGTTGTTCCTGAAGGACATCTAAAAGAACCTTGTCCAGTTTTTCGCCAAGCCGGGTGGGGGGCACCCTGACTTTGTCTTCCAGCATCATCTTGTAATACATAACCCACCTACCTTCGCAATATCTCAAGTTTTTTCTGTTTTCTCAAGGATATAACCCTGATACCCTTCGCGAGCAGTGCATCCCTGACCCGGCGGTCATTGGTCACCACCAGGCAATCGTTGTCCGAGGCCCAGGCAACAACCTGATCGTCCACCGGAAGGGATGACCCGGTGTCTTCTGCAACCGTGCACTGCCCGGCAAGCGCAAGGCCGAGACGCGCTGCGGCGCCATCATTGCCTTTTGCCCGGGCCAGACCAGCCAGTTCCTGCACAATACCAGGAAGAACCACCGGTTCAAAGCTGCCGAGCAGTTCACGGATCTCACTGAAGAGATCGATCTTAAACTGCGCCGGCATCATGAGTGCGTTTGCGTCCAGCAGGACTCTTACTCGCCGAGGACACCCATCCCGATTAACCGCCAGCGTGCTCCCACCTGCCGGCTGATAGCGATCCGGGCTCCCTGCTCTGCGCAGACCGGACGCTTCAGCTGCACTTCGACTGCCTCTTTCTTGGTACTTGTGACAACACCCACGGTGACCGCAGTACCGACTGAGAGCATGAGCGGCTCGTTAAATTTCAGGGGTTCAATGACAAGTTCGCTCGTTGCTCCCACGACCCTCTCCATGAGGGTAACCTGGCACTTGATCTTATCCCATACCGGGGGGAGTTTGCCGACATGGCCGACGACCTGCCCGGCGAGCGCATCGCTTTTGGTGAGCGCCGGATCAAGTTTTGTCCCGACACCGAGAAGCCCGCCAGGCGTTGCTTCTTGTACGGTATCCGTACCGGCATTAATGGAGGTAATTTCTGTGGTGATTGGTATCCACTTGATCCGGTTCTCGACCTGCAGCTGCCTGCCGGGCCGGATCTCAATAGCGTCGCCTTCGCGGAGGATGCCCCGAATAAGAGACCCTCCGACAACACCGCCTTTTACCTCTTTCCAGTTACAGCCGGGTTTGTTGATATCAAAGGAACGGGCAACAAGCATCACCGGTTCCGCAGCGGGATCGCGGACCGGTTCAGGGATTGTCTGGTCCAGTGCCTGCACCAGTGCACCCATATTGATCCCTTTCTGGGCTGAAACCGGGATGATAGGGGCGTTCTCCGCGACAGTCCCTTTCACGAATGCCTTGATCTGCTGGTAATTATCGATCGCCTCTTTTTGGGAGACAACATCGATCTTGTTCTGGACGATCACGATCTTCCTGATGCCGACAAGTCCCAGTGCCATGAGGTGCTCTTTTGTCTGCGGCTGCGGGCATTTCTCCGTGGTGGAGATGACAAGCATCGCCCCGTCCATCAGCGCCGAACCCGAGAGCATCGTTGCCATCAGGGTTTCGTGCCCGGGTGCATCCACAAACGAGATGGACCGGAACGGTGTTCCGGTTCCCCCGCATACCGGACAGACCGGCTTTGTAGAGTATGCCTCCGGCCCTTCGCAGTGCCCGCACTTATAAAAAGTTGCATCCGCGTAGCCCAGCCGGATGGAGATGCCGCGCCGCACCTCTTCGCTGTGCCGGTCGGTCCAGGTACCGGTGAGCGCATTAACGAGCGTGGTTTTCCCGTGGTCCACATGGCCCACCACCCCGATATTTACACTGGGTATTGTCACATCCTGCAAATGAAATCGAACCTCTTTATCTTATATCTCATGTGCATACTTATACATAACCCGTAACGGCAGGTTTTTGCCGGTTCGCGATCTTTTTCTTGTAGTTATGTATGCGAAAAAAGTTCCCGGGTTGGGAAAACCGGGGAATCCCAAGAGTTGCCTATCCCCCGCCTTCGCAGCTCTGGTCGATATTTTTTAATGCTTCCTGGAGGCCACTTCCTCCGGCAAATTCCCGTTCACGCCGGATCACCTCTTTTGCATCTTCCGTAATGGTGGTGGATATACTTTTTGTGTGATCAGCCGGGATCAACTGGTCGGTACGATAGAGAAGGTGCGTGCTGTCCAGCTCGGCAAACTGGTTTCCTGCGACCTGTTCAAGCCGGACCACGGCACCGGTAGTTCCGGTACGGGGATACCGCACCCGCATGCCAAGGGCGATCTCTTCAGCGAGCATAACAGTATGAGTTCATTTCCGGTATAGAAAGATTATGGCCGTCAAAACCGTCCTGGTTTTGCTGACGGATGGTTGCATCGTACTCTTCTCTTCTGACCGCCGTACAAAATCCGGGTATATTCCCATCAAATCACCAGCATTACAAAAGCAATTAAAAAAAAATTAGTTGACGGTCAGGCTCTGCATAACCGCAGACTCGGGCACATCAAATGTCGTGCCGGTTCCCTCAATCCGGTATTTCCCGGTTGCCTTCACATCGTAGGGAGTGCCGGTCGTGGAATAGGGAACGATAAATTCCCCGTTTGTGCTCTGCTGCCGGTAGGTGAAGTTCCTGCCGGTGTTTGTAACCAGCGGGACTTCGATGATACCCGATCCTTTGATATGTGCCCCTTTGACGTATTCAAAGATCTTCACGTATTTCACATCGACCTTATCCGAATTGAACACGTTCGTTGAGGATTCGTAGACAAGGCGGTAGTGCTGCAGGGCAGGAACATCCGTAACCGGCAGCACGACTGAGGAGCTGAGTACGTCCGCATGGTAACCGGTCGGGGCGTTCTGGTTGTACTGGGCAGCTTTCGTCGCGGCAGCAGACACGTTCATTGCCTCGGCATTGGTGAGAACCGGGTACGAGACATGCGTGATACTTGGGTCTGCATACTCGACATAATATGCCACGGTTGCCGTTGCCATGGATCCATCGAAATTATGGAGCCGTGAGATCATCGTGTCGTAGTAGGGCTTTTCGTTTAAGAGTGCGGATTGATAACTGCTGGAGTCTGTCTGGCCGGGAACGAGCACGGTCATCTGGTATGGTGCAGCTGCTGCCGAGGAATTATACCAGGTTGCCATCGCCCAGAATTTTCCGGTGTCCATCTCAATATCGGTAATCACGTACCTGGTACCGTCATGATCGAGGGCCAGGTTTGCCGTCGATTCATTTGTTGCCATAAAATAGGCAGCCGAGCCATCAGGGCCGGTAACTCCTGCCTGGAACGGGTTGGCATTCGGGATTCGTTGTGCGATGTAGGTGATCATGTGGCCGTAGTCCCACCAGGACATGACGCCATAGGATGAATTGGGATACGTGAAAGTATTTTTGTCATAGATTGTGGAATAGTTTACCCCGGTCGCCGGTGTACTGTTTGCCATCCAGTCCAGGGAATTCCTCCAGTCCGGATTCATGAAGATGGCATTGCTGGATGCATTGACGTAACTGTACGATATTGACGTGTACACAAACAGGATACCAAGACCGGCAGTAATTACGAGCAGTGCCAGAATGAGATAATTGGTCGTTGCCGAAGCAGTGTTTTTCTTCTGCGATTTCTTTTGTTTTTTGCCTTTTGATTCCCTGTCGTCCGAACGATCCTTTGATTCCCCGGGTGTTACCTCCGGCGCGAGGTTGCGGGCAAAACGGGAAATGTCACCCCATCCCTGTTCGAAAACAAAACTTACGCAGATCGCTGAAAGCAGCGCGATATTAATTGCCAGGTAATACTCGTACCGGACGTGTTGCCAGGTTGAATAGACGATGACTGCCGACCAGACCAGCGCAAAAATTTCATGGGGGCGGTTCTCCCGGAAGAAATTGTACAGGATAACCAGTGCACCCCCGAACATGAGAATGAGCCCATAGTTGAAGGCCGACCATGCTCCTGCCATAGACCAACTGCGGGCCTCCTGAACGGTATCCGTTACCGGCGCCTGTCCGAAAAACTGGAATGCCGCACTGATGAGCTGGTTGAAGAACTGTGGGCTTACTACGAACAGGACTGCTGCACCAATTACTGCCAGACCGAGGAGGGATGCGGGATAATAGTATTTTGCCTTTCCCTTGAGATACCGGGCGAGCAGGTAAAGAACCGCTGTTCCTGCTATGATGGCAAGGTATGCGTAGACATGCCCGATGGAATAGGTGGAGAGTGAAAGATCATTTGTATTTTTAAATCCGAAGAGGAGGAGGCCGATGATTGCAACGGTAAAAACAATCGTATTTGCCACGAGCAGGTATTCGCTTGAAGTATCCCGGTAAACATTGATGACAAACTGGATGACCGTGAATATGACGACAATGAGGGCAAACACGATCATCGTCGGCATCAGGAACAGGCCGAGGAGATATGCAATGCCGGCGAGAGCAGACAACAGTGCGGTCTTTTTCCCTGTTGAGAAGTTTTTCAGGTCGATTTTAGTATCTCTTTCCGAAATGAGGATGTAGAGATATACCATACAAAACAGCGTCGAAAAAAGCACTTCTCCGATATGGTGATCGAAATAGCCGTAGAGCGACCGGTAAAAAAACTGTCCTGATACGACCGCAGTAAAACCGGATGCCAGAAGGCCGGTCTTCCAGTCTCCGCAGAATTTCCCGATATAATACATCAGAACAATTGTTACAGCAGCCATGATCGGCGGCACAAGAAGACAGGTACCGATTATCTCCGGACGTGTTGTTGCACCTGCGATCAGGCAGGCAAATCCTGAAATATAGATGAAGAGCGGACCCCAGTAGACATCAGTCCCTACGGGGTACTGGGTCATCGGGTCAAACCAGGCATAGGTGAAGTGATTTGTGAGCAGCTGCTCAACCTGGCGCAGGTTATAAAGCGGGTCGTCGCTGCCCACCATCAGGAGAATATCCGTATGCCCCCCTGCCAGAATCATGGGAAGCAGGCGGAGCCACAGGGCAACAATGACAAAGACTGTCATGGTGCCGGCAATAAAAAGGTTCCGGCGGTTCATAAAATTCAGGTGTACCATATTCCTTACCAATCCTTGGGTAATAGGTCGATTTCAGGAGCATTAATAAATTTGGATATGTCAAAAAACTTCGACAGATCTTAAAAATTCCTCCCTGGAAGAATGCGATCCCTCTTCCCCGCTGTCCGTAAAACCATTCCCTTAAAAGAGAAAAATGTGAAAAACCTTCGTGACCTTTAAGCATAACTGATGACCCAAATGGTAATTTAAAAAGGAATGGGGGCTCTGTAGAAAACATCTTTTTACGAGATGCAGCCCCCTTACGCCACCCCTGCCCCTAATGAGGGTGTATGCGATGCATCTGGTATTACCCCCATACGTAAACCACCAATCGGCTCATCTTTGTGTGCAGGTAATACAAGCACTATCGCAACCGTGAGGTGCATAAGCGGCGGGGCGACCGCCCCAGCATACTTACACCTTGTTTTGGGATTTTTAGAG
>JBAZHU010000052.1:0-8710 GCA_041652215.1 Methanoregula sp.
CAAAGCGTTTCATAAAATACCGGTCGGTCATGCTGGCGATAAAATCGCGGACAAGTCCGGCCGGGGCTGTCGAGTTGATGTAGTCCCGGTTGACCCACGGTGAAAGAATATATTCCGTAACTATTTTTGAGTCCCGCACGTCTGCTTCAATATCTGCAAGATACTTTGAAAAAAGGATGCGGTACATGGTTTTAATCTTCTCCCGCTCGACGGTCAGTTTCGGGTTGTTGTAAATCCGGTCCCGGGAGAATGCCCGGAGAGTCACGAGCGCATGTTCCACCTGAGGGCTGTAGGTGATAAAACAGTCATCGCCTGCGTCGCTGTTGTCGAGCAGATCGTGGATCAGGGTATCGATGATGGCCCGGTTGTCGGTTCCGAAAATTTCTTTGCATTCTGGGGGGATATCCTTCGTGTCTTTTATGAGGCCGACCTCCTGCGCATCCTGGATATCGCGCCCGATAAAGGCGATCGTGTCGGCAAATTTCACGACGCACCCTTCCAGTGTCATCGGTGCCCCGGAGCGGTTCCCTGAAGCATTAGCCCCGACTTTCCGGTCGAACGCAGCCCAGTCCGCGCAGGGTTCCGGGGATATACGGACGTCATCAGCCTCACCGTTGTGGCAAAGGATACCGTCGAGCACCTGCATGGTCAGATCCTGGTCCTCTATCTGGTCAAGGAACCTGACGCTCTGCACGTTATGGTAAAATTTTCCGATCCCCTGTTCTTCGCAGAGTGCCGAAAGGCAGGTCTCTCCGAAGTGCCCGTAGGGGATGTGACCGATGTCATGCCCAAGTGCAATTGCCTCGATGAGATCCTCGTTGAGGCGCAGGCACCGCCCGATCGTGCGGGCGATCTTGGAGACCAGCTGGACATGGATTACCCGGTGGGTGATGTGATCGTTCTCGACCAGGTAGAAAACCTGAGTCTTGTCGATGTATCGCGTATATGCCCGGGTATGGATGATCCGGTCGGCATCCCGCGAATAGGGTGTACGGATATCTTCCGGTTTCCTATTCTTCCGCCGCAACGCCAGTTCGCTCCGAGCGGCGTGGGGTGAGAGCAGGGCTTCGCGTTGTTGCGTATACCGGTAAATCCGTGATTCCCGCCCGGTGTCTATTGCGTGGCCGTCTCCGTTTACACTCATACGTCTTGTCAATCTGGGAAGGGGATGGCTTTAAGGCTGGCGCTCTAAAAAAGAACCCGCCCTTTTTGAGCAAAGTTCACAAAAAAGAGGGGTACTTTATGCCGATGCAATCCGGGGGAATGCACCGGTAGAGGGGAGATGCCTGTTGTTGATCGTGAGTGTATCGATCCTTATCCCGCACATGGCCTGATGTCTATCTCCCGTACGTCACGTAGGTCTCGCCGTACTGGACAACATGCCCGCCCATCACTCGTAAAAACTCCTCTTTTGTTGCACCCGGTGCAAGGTCGAGCTCGGCGTCCAGTCCGTATACCTTAAAGAAGTACCGGTGCGTCTCGCCCGGTGGGGGACAGGGGCCGGAATAACCGATAGTTCCCATACTGTTGGTTCCCTGCACAGCCCTGATAGGGAAGGTAACCGTGGGGTCTTTTGGGATCTTTTCCGGTATGAGTTTTACCAGTTCTATATTCCATGCCAGCCAGTGGATAAAACCGCCGCCACCGGGTGCATCGGGATCGTTGCAGATGATGGCAAGACATTTCGAGATCTGGATATTTACCCCGCCAACATCGATCTCCGGTGACTTGTCCTCCCCGTCGCAGGTGTATGCGCTCGGGAGGTTTTTGACTGAGATTTTTACGTTTAATGTCTCCATATGCAGATCACATCCGTTACCGGCAACATCCACGGCTGGTCTCATAAAGGTAACTCCTCTGGCGAGCAAACGACCGGAATTGATGCGGCCCTCCGGGGTTTTACCGGGTACAGATGGCGACTGTTTCGCCGAACTGGAGCACATGGCCTTTCATCGCTGTCACCAGCGCGTGTTTATCTGATCCGGCCGGGAGTGCCAGCATTGCGTCAAGCCCGTACACTTTGAACTGGTAGCGGTGCGTCTCACCCGGCGGGGGGCAGGGGCCGGTATAGCAAATGATCCCATAATCCGTCGTGCCCTGCACAGCGGCTGTTGGAACGGTGACCGTGCCCTCCCGGGGAATCCCCGCCGGTACCACCGGTTCCGGGGGCAGGTTCCAGATAATCCAGGGGGTAAACGAACAGCAGGTCTTGATAAACGGGTTAAAGAGCATGACTGCGATGGATCCGGTCTTCGGGTCAAGCTTATGCAGGGTAATGCGTGGCGAATGGTTGCTGCCGTCACAGGTATAGGTTGGGGGAAATTCAAGGAAGTCAAGTGTTACTTCAAGCGGGTTCATCATTCTGATCATTATTGTGGTATGGGAAAAAGGTGTGTTTGGGGGAACGATTCAGTTAAAGAGTTCCGGCTTGTGCGTCGAGAATATGTGGGGAGGAAATGACGGTTTCCCCTTATTAAGAAGTAGTTGAAACGGTGCTAGAGGAAGCAGTGCAGGAGTGTGACATCGGCAGTCTCATATAAGACCTGGCTTGAACGTGGAGAATAAAGATGAACTGCCATGCCACGCCCGGACCGCTTTGAAATTATTCCGATAGGAACGATCCATTCGCCGTACAAAATCCCCGCCGACGCCCCCCGGCAGGGCCGGCTTTCCGATACAGAATCGGTTATTGAGATCTATGAGCCCTATGTGCCCGGACTCCGGGACGTGGAACGCGGCAAACATCTCGTCGTGCTCTACTGGCTTGACCGGGCCGACCGCACGGCTCTTGTCGCCACACCCCCGCATACCGGTATCGAGCACGGGGTGTTTGCTACCCGTTCGCCCCACCGGCCCAACCCGGTCGGGCTCTCGATTGTCGATCTTGTCCGGCGGGACAATAACGAGCTTGTCGTGCGCGGTCTGGATGCGCTGGACAAGACACCGGTGGTGGATATCAAATGCTATTCCCCCGGGATTGACAGCATACCGGAATAATGGATCCCTGTCCTGAAAGGATCCTGTCATCATCTCCACATCTTTATTGTCTAAAAAAGAGAACGTTAGAGGATAGAAGTACCGTATCGTACTCCAGAGGTAACCCATGGCAAAGAAAAGTACCGGCGCGATACCGGAAAAACCCACAAAAGAAACCTGCTCTCACGAGTGCTCCAGCTGCGGAACCGCGGGAACATGCTCGGATGCAAAACCCGGACTTCCCCCCAAGGCAGATATCGACGTAAAACACGTCGTCATGGTCCTCTCGGGCAAAGGCGGTGTCGGGAAATCGACCGTATCCGTGAACCTGGCATATGCACTCTCCAGCCACGGTTATAGTGTCGGGCTTTTGGATCTTGATATGCATGGACCCAGCATCCCCAAGATGCTCGGGATCGAGGACCACAAGCTTTCGACCATTGGGAACAAGATCGAGCCGGTCCATGTTACCGGGGCGCTTTCGGTCATCTCGATGGCCTTTTTGCTGCCAGACACCAGTACACCCATCATCTGGCGTGGGCCCATGAAGATGGCAGCGATCAACCAGTTCCTCACTGAAGTCAACTGGGGATCGCTGGACTACCTTGTCGTGGATCTTCCCCCCGGAACCGGTGACGAGGCCCTTACGATCGCCCAGCTCGCGCCCAACGTGCGCGGTGCCGTGATCGTGACAACCCCCCAGGATGTCGCGACGCTCGACTCCAAAAAGGCGATAAAATTCGTGGAGAAACTCGGCCTGCCGGTCCTTGGTGTCATCGAGAACATGAGCGGGATGCTGTGCCCGCACTGCGGCCAGGAGATCGATCTCTTCGGTAAAGGCGGCGGTAAAAAGATCGCAGAAGAATTTTCGGTTCCTTTCCTCGGTGCTATCCCGCTCGATATCGATATGCGTAAAGCCGGCGACGAGGGCCGTCCGTTTATTATCCGGCGTGGCGACAGCGCCACGTGGACGAGCGTAGACAAGATCATGGAAGCGCTCATAAAAGTCGTTGAGGGATAATGAGCATGGACTACCTGCGGATCATCTCCGGAAAATCAGACCCCCTCCCCATTTATGAGCCGGTCATCGCATGCCTGGAAAACCCGCAGGCATTTCCCGATCTTTTAGAACCGGTCTACCGCGAGGCCATGAAACTTGACGATGAGACGCTCGACCGGTTCCGGTTTGGACTCCTGCGCCTCCAGCTCTATGCGGACATCCACCGGAACGAGGACCTGGAAAAGGCAATGCACATCCGCTATGTCGCGCAGGTACTGGAAAAGGTTGTCTTTGGCACGCTCGTGATGGAGCCCCCGGAACCGGAAGCATCCTGATCAATAATACACGTACCAAAAAGATATTATCGGGGTAAATGTGCACGGATGATACCTATAAGTGCCCATCCGGCTCATACATGATCTGATACCAGCGAGACCCCTGGGATGGTTTTTCCCACTCATTCTCACCTATAACTCACCGGAGAAAACAATGACATCACGCATGCACGCCCCTCACACGACCTGTCCGGGTTGTCAGGAAGAGGTTTTTCTGGATGAGCTCGTGGGGGGTAAATGCCCGCTGTGCGGTTGTTCACTGGAGGACTTCGAAGAATCAATCGGAGAGTATGACGGGATCCTCGATCGTTCCGACCTCTCATGGCTGATCTTCAATTATTTTGTCTTCAAGAAATTTGTGGATCTCGGGGTTCCGCCATCGCAGATCATGGAATTTGTCTCAAGCTACGAGCAGAATGCAGACAAGCCCCCGGAAGAATGGACAAAAACGGAATTTTCCCTCGAACTCCCGATGGGGGCTCTCGACCGGATCCGTCCCAAGCGATGTGCAAAGTGCAACCGGCTCTTTGTCCGGGGCGGACGGAAACGGATCACCGGTGACATGCGCCATACCTCGGTGCGTATCCAGTATTTGTGTGACCGGTGCTGAAATACGCCTCCCGTCGGATTTTCGTTGGATCTTTTTTTTAGATTTTTCACCAGTGGTTTTTTAGGGCGTTGTTATTCTGTCCTGCCCATACCAAAAAATCCAGAATGTGTCTGGTGAGATCTTTTTTGGCATGCACTGTTTGCCCCGCACTCACTTCCGCAATGACACCAGCATAATAATGCCGATGATAACCAGGGCTGCGAAACTGATGATAAGGGGCAGGATGACATTATAGAGCGTCTCTCCACCGGTCGGCAGTTCCGGTGGCAGGGGTGAAGTGGGAGTGCCTGCAATGCGATATTCGAGAATTGTGATCTGTGCAGAAGCCCTGCCCACGGTGGTGTATTTTTGTTCGCTGATAGTCACGATATATGAACCCGCCGGCAGGCCGGGTTCATCGAGCAGATAGGTCCACTGGTTTGCATTGGTGCCTCTCTCCACGGGAATAGTTCGTGATGTGAGCAGATCGCGCGAGGTCGCATTTCTGATTTCTACCAAGAGCAGGTTCTCCGGTCCCACGTTCGTTGTACCGGTGATCAGGATCGACTCCCCGGTCGTCTGGTCAGGTAGTCTGCCGGACCCGCTCCCGCTGACCCGGTTAAACCGTATGAACGGTTCTTCAACGTAGAAGTAATACGGGGTAAAGAGATCGTCAACACCCTGCATCACGGATATATTGAGGATAGTGGTGACGGTTGGGGTGATATCTGCCCGGAACGATGATTTCTGCCCGATATTGGTGATAACTTTTCCCTGGTCTGCAATTCGTATGCCATCGCTCCAGAGCAGTGGGGCAATCTCATAACTCATATCTGTCCCGGGATCCTGGATTAAAAATGCATATTCCCCGCTGGAGAATTTGTTGGATTCCTCGGGTTTAATCACAAAAGTAAAATTTCCCTTTTTATCCGGTGTTGCCGTTTTCGTATCAAAATAGTTTCGCCCGATGATCCAGAGTGTTACAGACCCATTCTGTGCACCCGTGCCCGTGAGGGTAACCGTATCTGCTTTTGCAATGGTCTGCGGGCCGCTGGTTACTGCCGTAAGTGCAGCAGATGCCGGCAGATTCAACAATACTATCAGCGCAAGCAGGATTACGGTAAATACTCTCCCTGATTTCATGGAACCTCTCGTGTATGTCCTGGTTTTGCGTCACCGGGCCTTTTTTTCGATTACTTATGTAAATAGGGGGTGGTACACTCTCATAACATTAACGCACGCAACTGGCAACGAAAACGGTATATCCTGTCCCTGGGAGGGTTGTCCTGTTACCCTACCTGATAAAATAAAGGAGAGTTCCGATAATTCACCGTGGAACTGCATTTCCGGGAACGTCAGTATGTCCGCCCGACCAGGGTTGCCTTGCCCGGCTTCCCGCAGATAATGCAGGGCCCGTCCGTTGCCTTGACATAGTCAGACCTGACATCAGTCCCGAGCAGGCTTGAATTCGCTTTCTCCTCGATTGCATTCCCGCATCCCCGCTCCTGGCACCAGTGGACGACCGCAACTTTTCCGTCATTGAGGGCGGCGTTCAGAGAATCCATCGAATCAACGGTACAGAGATGCGATTTCGCGTGATCCTCGGCTTTTGCCCGGATGTCCTCGGTGATCTCGCCAAGAACCCGTGAGACATCGTCAGCTGCCGTACCTAAGGAAATGGTAGTCTTTTGGCCACCCCGTTTTACTGCCATCGCTTTACCGGCATCAAGATCCCTTGGCCCCAGTTCGAGCCTGAGGGGAACTCCCCGGAGTTCCCACCAGTAGTACTTCGCCCCGGGCCGCATGTCCCGGGTATCGAGTCTCACCCGGAATCCGACCGCTTCGAGATCGGTTTTTAATTTTTCTGCCGCTGCCATCACATCGTCGTGGCGTTTTCCGATCGTGATCGGTACGATCACGGCCTGGAGCGTTGCAACCGCAGGCGGGAGGATGAGTCCCTTGTCATCGCCATGGACAGAGATCAGCGCCGCGATGCAGCGCTCCGAGATCCCGTAGCAGGTCTGGTAGGCAACCTTCTGCTCTCCGTTCTTGTCCTCGTACTGGATGGAGAATGTTTTGGAGAAATGGTCGCCGAGATGGTGGACCGTCCCGATCTGGAGGGTTTTGCCGTTGGGCATGATCGTATCCACGGCGATCGTGTAATCCGCTCCCGGGAACTTGTCCCAGTCCGGGCGCTTGGATATTATAATGGGTATACAGAGGCTCTGGTAAAACTCGCGGGTAAGTGCAATCTCGGACTCAACCTGTGCCTCCGCTTCGTCCCAGGTAGCGTGGACGGTGTGCGATTCCATGAACGAGGTGATCTCGCGGAGCCGGATCAGCGGGCGGGTCTGCTTGGTCTCGTACCTGAAGGTGTTTACCACCTGGTAGATCCTGATCGGGAGATCTGCATGGGAACGAACCCAAAGGGCAAACATCGGGTAAATTGCCGTCTCGCTTGTCGGCCGGAGCGCCAGTTTTACGTCAAGAGGTGTCGTGCCTCCGTGCGTCACCCAGTAGACCTCGTTCTCGAAGCCCTTGATGTGCTCGGCCTCTTTCATGAACTCCTGTTCCGGGATGAGCAGGGGAAAGAGCGTTTCCTGGTGGTCCCGGTCGAGCAGCTCGTGCAGGCGCTGGTACACAAATTTGCGGATCGCAAACCCGTACGGGAACCAGACATAGAGCCCTTTTACCGGGTAGCGGACGTCCATGATCTCTGCACGCCACAGAAGTTCGTTGTACCATTCGGAAAAATCCTGTTTTTTTGGCAGGGCGCCCGCATCCTCGACCATGAAAAGACCTCTTAAGCTACCAGTTGTATGACTGCCGGCGTAATAAAAGCCTCGACAAGTGCCGCTACTGCGATAAGGGGCAGCACGTACAGGAGAAAGAGCCGGGCGAACCGTCCGGCATCGGCAGCCGCATCAGCCGCGCCATACCACTCAGCGATAAGTGACTGCGCCAGAAGAAACCCGAGTGCCCCGGCAATGATAAAAGCGGGTATTTCGAAGATCCCGTGGGGGAGGAGGGCCGCTGCAATAAAGATCGCCGAATGACCCTGGCTGACGATCTCGGTGACCGCACCGATCACGATCCCGTTCAGGCCCATAATAAAGAGCGTGAGAAGTCCGAAGGAAGCACCCCCAAGGAAGAGCAGGATGCAGGCTTCGAGGTTATTTACAAAGAGCTTGGCGCACATATCGACAGGATCGCCGACGGTGATCTGGCCGGCGACTTCTTTTTCGAAGAGCTTGATCAGGTTGTCACCGATCGCGGGGTTATGTGCCGTTCCGATCCATCCCACGCACATTGCTATAATAAAGAGGAGGATTGTCAGGACGACGGCCTTTCCCAGCGGTGATTCGCCCGGGTTGAACGGTGCACCGGGATCAGACATAGAGGACCATCCGGATCATGTCGCGGATGCCCGGGGCAAGACCGACAACGATCATCGCGAGCAGGACAAGGTGCCAGAAAGCCGGGTTTGCCTCCTTGCGGTAGAGCTGCATGATATAAATGGCCGGGAAAAGGACGACGAGCTTTAAGGGGAACATGACAAACGCGGTGCCGGTCATCTCAATAAGGTTCGAACCCACCACGTGCTGCTCGATATAGTGGATTGCCGGGTGGAAGGTGAGGCCGTAACTGGTGGCACTGGCATCCAGCATCTGCCCGAATATAAGGACAAGGTAGAGCGGATCGCTGACATATTCCCACTTGAGGATGTACCTCATGCAGGCCCAGACCATTACCGTTGCCGTGATGGCCATGAGCGGGATAATCGAGAGGATGAAAAGATCGACACGGGTA
>JBAZHU010000053.1:0-8640 GCA_041652215.1 Methanoregula sp.
TATATTTACCCCCATACAGTGCAGGAAGCGCTGCACGATCTCTCCCTCGTACTGGAACCAGGCCGCTGTATCATGGTTACCGGTCCTTCCGGTGCCGGGAAGACAACGCTCTGTCTTGCCGCGTGCGGTATCCTCTTCCACGAATACGGCGGGAAGAAAACGGGTCTCGTAACCATCAACGGCCGGGATGTTTCGGCATATACTGGGCTTTCCGATATTGCAAAGAACATCGGGATTGTCTTTGACGATCCCGAGGCGCAGATGATCTTTACAACCGTTGAGGAGGAGATCTTATCCGCACTTGAGTACCGTGGGCTTGCCCCGGAAGAGATCGAAAAGCGTCTTGCCTCGATCATGGATGTCACGTACCTTTCTGCGCTGAAAGATCGCTCCCCTCATAATCTCTCCGGGGGCCAGAAGCAGCGTGTTGCCCTTGCAGCGACACTTGCGCTGGGTAATGAGATCCTGATCCTTGACGAGCCGACATCAGAACTGGACGAACATGCGACCCGGCGAATCGTGGAGATTTTGTCCGGTCTCAAGCGGCAGGGCAAGACTCTCCTCATTGTCGAGCACAAGTATGCACATTTCCGGGACATGGTCGATACTCTTGTCGTAATGGAACACGGAGCGATCTCGGCTATCGGTGCGCCGGAGGATGTACTCAAAGACGAGCGGATCCGCAAAATCGTCATCCCGGACTTCAATGGCATCAGAACCTGCGCCTCCATGTCCGTAGCGCCCCACTCTGCCGGAGCAGCCTCTCCCGTCATTTCAGTCCGGCATCTTTCCTATTCATACGATGACGTTCCTGCCCTGTATGACCTCAATCTTGAGATTGATGCCGGTGAATTTGTTGCGATTGTCGGAGAAAACGGTTCTGGCAAGACAACGCTTGTCAAGCAGTTCAACCGGCTCCTTACACCAACATACGGGGATGTCGAGATCCGGGGCAAAAACACCCGGAACTGCACGATTGCGGAACTGGCCCGGGACGTGGGCCTGGTTTTCCAGAACCCGGATCACATGTTCTTTGCAGATACCGTAAAAGACGAAATTGCATTCGGGCTTAAGAATCTCGGAATCGGGGATGACGATGCAGTAATTGACGCAGCGCTTGATGAAGTCGGCCTCCTGCACACAAAAACACTCTATCCCCGCTGGTTATCCCGTGGCGAACGCCAGCGTCTTGCTATTGCCTGCGTGATCGCCATGCAGCCTGCAATCATTGTCCTTGATGAGCCTACGACCGGCCTTGACGGCGACGAGGCCCGGCTTGTCATGGAAATCCTCAAAAAACTCCAGGTAAACGGGCATACGGTTGTTGTCATCACCCATAACCGGGATATTGCACAGTACTGCGCAGACCGCATGATTACGATGGAACAGGGCCGGGTCATTTCAGATTCCCCCGTGCAGGTGGCATAATGTCCGAGATTCTCCAGTACGTGCACAAAGACGGTTTCTTCCACCGGCTTCACCCGTTCACAAAGATCCTCTTTATCATTGTCGCAAGCGTGATGTGCGTTTTTGTAACGAGCATCCCCTTCCTCATCCTGATGGTAGTAGCCCTGCTTGTCCTTGCCCGTATCAGTCACCTCCACCGGGAAGTGATCCAGCAGCTCAAACTGGTTCTTTTAATGAGCGTCGTGTTTATTATCATCACGGTGCTCACGATGCCAAATGGCACCACGCTCGGATACCTGATCCCGCAGGGAGTACCGTTTATTGGGGGCGCTATTGCCATCACTGACGGTGCAATCGGGATCGGTCTCATCCTTGCGCTCCGGTTCATGGTGCTGATCTTCGCGTTCCAGCTCTTTTTGATCTCAACCCAGCCCCGGGATCTCGTGCACGCGATGGAAAAACTGCACATGCCTATCGATTACATCCTGATGTTTATCCTTGCGCTCCGGTTCATCCCGACCCTCCAGATTGAGGGGCAGCGGATCCATGAGGCGCAACTGGCAAGGGGCTATAACCCGGGAACCGGGATGCTCGGGAAGATACGGAGTGTCGCACCTATCGTCATCCCGCTTGTCTCAAACTCGCTCCTGCGCTCAAACGTGCTTGGACTTACTATCGATATGCGGGGATATCGCACGGGAATAAGGACGCATGTGCGCGAACGGAAATTCTGCACCGGGGATTACGCCATGATGAGCGGCCTTGTAGCTGCCTCCGCAGGTTTTGTCGTGCTGGCAATCTTTGCATCCGGCCTGATCTTCTAAAATTTATCCGTTTTTTGCACGTTTGTGTGCGCGTTTTACCTTGACAGCGCAGGATATAAATGCCGACTTGCTGGTGCTGACAGGAAAACAAATCTGAAAAACGAGCGCCCCGGCCGGGACTCGAACCCGGGTCAAAAGCTCCGGAGGCTTCTAGGATGTCCACTACCCTACCGAGGCAAATTTTACCTTACTTAATCTTGTCTGCATCCATATAAATGCAAGGATTGTCCGGATTCGCAGGTGCCGGGTTATACACGTATTATCATATTTCATTCCTGAACTACAGCTATTCTTGAAATGCAGAACTTTTTTTGTTTTGCATTCGATCACGGGCCAATTCAGCGAATGCGCTCACTATCCAACAGGAATCCTGCCGGTTTGTGTATGACATCCGATACACCTCGGGAACAGGAGAATTACCTGTCAATAACAAACCGGTTAAATTCCTCCTGATACCGGTAGCTAAACGCGCAGTTCTTATTCTGGAGTATGCCCCTGAATATCATTTTGACCGATTCGGGTGTATGGGTGGTGTTCTGCTTAATAAGAGACAGAATTTTCTCTGCGCATGGCACAATTGTCCCGCCAAAATTGTCATTGAACTTACGGATATACTCATCAGCTTTGCTGCTGTCACAGGTAGCTTCGATTACCCGGCGTTTTTGGACATACAGACAACTGTAATACAAAAGACTCCTGCAATCCTGTATCTGGAGGACGATTTTTTCCTTATCATCTGTCAGTTTTGTTAATCCTTTCATTGCATATTTTTGATTTTCTGAGCACAGTTTTTTAAAATATTTTTTAATTCTCGATTCAACCATCGGCTCAAAAACAGGCTCTTGTAAAACCCTTGCTAACCGCTGAATCCTTTGATAAACTTCGTCGTCATTATGCGGGTCAGCCATTATGGAGGGGTATCCCTCTTTCCATATTAACAGATGTTCGATTTCATGGGCAACGATTCGTGCATCTTCCAGGGATTTGGGATATTTTTTCAAAATAATGGTATCCGCTAGTGGTGAAGAAATCCCCACTTCTTTAGAATCTGCAAATATGGTCCAGTTAATCTTTATTTTTTCAATATCAACTTTATTATCTTCGTAAAAATCGTTAAATGCGCTGTGCTTCTTGCAGAGATTTAATACCATTATCCGGGCAGAACTCTCCTTTAATTCTGTCCTGGGCAAATGTCTGGATTCAGATTGAGATCGTTTCATGCTTGCTTTTTAGTGAGTGATTAGATAGAACTTTCTGGTGCTCGGGATTATTGTAAAATCCCGATTATCCACTCCACGTTGGGGTCGAAGGTATCGATTAAATGCAGAGTTTACCAGACTCCTACAATTTTTTCACTCTGTACATGTCCCAGATCTTACATGCCCCTTCATGGCTTACCATACAGGGTCCGACCGGTGTCCGGGGTGTGCAGACTTTCCCGAATAGTTTGCAGTCTGTCGGCTGGGCAATGCCACGCAGAACCTTGTCGCAGATGCAGGCAGAATGTTTGCTCACTTTCTTGTAAACAAGGTTGAACTTTTTCTGGGCGTCGTACTGCTCGAATTCTTTTTTGAGCCGGAGGCCGGACTGCGGAATGACCGGGAAGCCCCGCCACTCTACATCGCAGGGCTCGAAGACCTCGTACATGATCTTTTTTGCCTTGACGTTTCCCTCGCGGGAGACCGCACGCGGGTAGGCATTATCGACCCGGTGTTTTCCCTCTTTAATCTGTTCGACAAGCATCACAAGGCCAAGCAGGATGTCTTCGGCTTCAAATCCGGCGACAACCTGCGGCACCGGAAACTGCTCGTACTCTTCGTAACCCATGACAACGCAGACATGCCCCGGGAGGACAAAACCGTCGAGTTTTGCCTCGCCCTGTTCGAGCAGCCATTTCATCGCCGGAGGAACAATCCGGTGGCAGGAAAGAATGGAGAAATTCTTTGGCGGGTGCGAGAGAATTGTTGCAGCAACGGTCGGTGCGGTTGTCTCAAAACCGACCGACACAAAGACAACTTCCTTGTCGGTCTTTTCGGCTATCTCGACTGCCTTGTGGACCCCCTGAACGATCCGCACATCCCCCCCGCAGGACTCAAGCGATCCTTTCGAGCCGGGCACCCGCAGGAGGTCGCCGTAGGTTGCGATGATACAGTCCTTTTCCACAAGGTCAAGAGCGGCGTCAATCTCACCCTGCGGTGTGATGCATACCGGGCATCCCGGGCCCATGACTATTTTTAACTGCGGTGGCAGGATAGTCCTTAGACCTGTTCGGGCTATCGCCGCTTCATGGGTCCCGCAGATGTGCATAAAAGTCATATCACGATCCACCAGCCCGCGGAGCGTTTCTGCAATCTCGTTTCCCGTCGCCATGCTATCTCATATTTATTTACCGCCCAGTGACATAAGTATAGTATATGGATGATAACCTGCTCTTCGCCATTCTGACCATCGTTGCCGGTCTCGTAGTCGCGGGAATCGCCCGGGCTTTTGTGCGGTGGCTGGAAAAGTTTGCCGAGACTACCGAAACAAAATGGGACGATATCATTGTCGCTGCAATCGGCACTCCGGTGCAGGTCGGTATCGTTGCAGTGTCGATCTATATCGCCCTGAAATCCTTTGACATTGTCCCGGCGCAGTACGCATGGATCCTCTCGGACCAGGTGCTCAACACCATCTATATCCTGCTCGGGACGTGGATCGCTTCGTCTCTTCTCCATGACATCGTCCGGATCTACGGTCACGAATTAGCCGATAAAACGGAAGGGGATGCCGACGACCGTATCGTCGACCTGCTCGAACTGGCAGTGCGCTATATTGTCTGGTTTGTCGGGATCATGCTGGTCTTTGTCAACCTCCAGATCAACATCACTCCCTTCCTTGCCGGTGCAGGTATCGCCGGCCTGGCCCTTGCTCTCGCTGCCCAGGACCTGATCTCCAATTTTTTTGGCGGCGCTATCATCACGATGGACAAACCGTTCAAGATTGGCGACCGGATCGAGGTTGACTCCTACTATGGGGATGTCATGAGTATCGGGACACGGAGCACGCGGGTCCGGACAATCGACGGGAAAATCGTTACTCTCCCCAATAACAAGATTACCTCAACCAGCATTGTCAATTACTCGGAACCCGATCCGAAAATCCGGTACGCCATCCCCATCACGGTCGCGTACGGCAGTGATATCAATCAGGTAAAAAAGGTGCTTTTTGCTGTCGTGCAGGACGCGATTAAGAACACGGAGTATTTTGCCGAGGACCAGACCCCCAAGATCTTCTTTCAGGAATTTGGGGATTCAAGCCTGAAGTTTGTGATCTATGTCTGGGCCAAGGCTTACAATATCCCTGACGAAATAAAAGATGCCATCAATGTCAGGATCGCTGCACGGTTCGCAGCGGAAGGAATCGAGATCCCCTTCCCGCAGCTCGATGTCCGGATGAAACAATAATCGTTTTTTTTCGGGGCACCGGAGAGTAGATCGTTTTCGGGCAGGTATCGAAAAGGCGGTGTTCTTCAAGCGCGGTTGCGGGCATGAAGCAACGGGAAATACTTCTGTGCTTGGTGCAAGGCCGTTTACGTGGGCCTGCGATGAGTGGCTTTTCGCAGAGAAAACCCGGAGTTTTCCGCAATATTTTATAAGGTAAACCTACAATGTATCTAGGCAACCTGCCTAAGTGACTCAGCCCGGTAGAGTACCTCCTTGGTAAGGAGGAAGTCGCGAGTTCGAATCTCGCCTTAGGCTCTCCTTTTAAACCATTCATTTCTTTTCCACTCTTTTGTAAAAATATCTTCAAATTTTACAATATTGCCAAACTGACTATTCTAATCATCAGTATTCAGAATTTCCGCAAACGGTTAACTCAATAGGTCAATCGAAAAAATGTAAGGCTATCCTGAATCAGGGTCACTTCGGGGCAGAGTTACTCCCGCACACTGTCCAAAACTTCCCTGTCAGGATGCTTCCGCTGGCGGATGGCGGAAGAAAACCCCGATGATAACGAAGGGAAGCAGGTAGAGGAGATCGAAATACCCGATGCCGGCGATTACCATGGCAATCCCTATAAGTGCTACACAAAGGGGGACAAGGAATTTTTTAGAAAGGAAGGATGCCTCTGCATCTGTCATTTCAGGTACAAGCAGGGCCGGGTGCGTACGTGCATAGTGCCATGCAGCGATTAGCAGAATAGCCAGAATCAGGTAATTTATCTGGAACAGGACTTCTGCTGCGGGAATAGCAGCGTTGTCGTTGGTAAACCCTTGGGTAAACGGGACAAACACGACCACCATTAAAGAGAGAAGGTGGAGATGAATAAACCTGAAATCGAAGGTTTTCATGCGGTTGAAGATCTGGAAATAAAAAAGCCAGAACATCCCGAGTATAATAAATGCCCCGATAAAATCAACGATTGAAAGACTTGTTGCTATGAGATATTTGTCAAGAGACAGATCGCTCGTAATTGAACCGGGCACCGGGTTCTGGATGTTTCTTATCATCAGGGTCATCGTGAATGCGTAGATGCCGTTTGTGAGACGCTCGAGGTTGACCTTGCTGATCGGTTCCATGATCGGTTTTCTCCAGAATACAAAACTATGGGGGAGTGCTGTCCTTTAAGAAAGGATCGTAAGTGGGCAGGAGGATTACCCGGTCCTGCCTCCCGTTACCGTCCGGATTTTCAGGTTTCCCCAACAGACCCGGCATCAGGCCCGTCTTTTTCCGTCCCAAACAAGCTCCCCACCCCAAGGAGCGTGTTGATCCAGCGGAGTTCGTCGCTAAACTGGAAGAGGGTAAAGAGCATAAGCGTGAAGGGAACGGCAAAGAGCATCCCGGCAATCCCCAGCAGCCAGCCCCAGATGATTACCGACAGGATGACAACAAGCGCAGGTATCTCGAATTTTCGTGATGCAAGATAGGAAAAGACCGGGTTTTCTACGATAAGATTAAGGATGCAGACAAGTGCAATGACGGCGACCGCACCCCAGGGCCCGAACTGGAGCCATGCAAAGAAGATGGCAGGGATAGCAGCGATGATAAGACCGAAGTACGGGATGTAACCGAGAATAAAAGTCAGAATGCCCCAGAGAATGGCGGCATGGACTCCCATGATGGCGAGCACTCCGCCAAAAAGCAGACCGTGGACAAGATTTGTCTCGGTACGGACAACGATAAAATCGATGACATAGCCGCTCATCCTGGAGAGGTGCCGGAGTTTATCCGGTTCGCCGTGCAGCAGTGTTTCGACTCTTTCGATCATCCGTGGTGCTTCAAGCAGCATGAAAAATGTCGTCACCGCGATGAAAAAAATATTCATAAGGTCTTCACCGAGGTTCATAAGCGACGAGAGCAGGGCAGGAACAATGTTCCCCAGATTTGGCGTGGCAGAAATAAGCTGCCCGGTGCTGATGCCAAGTGTGCCGAGAAATGCGGTAACCTCAGAAAGCCGCAATGCGAGTTCTTCCTGGTACTGCGGCAGATCGGCGATAATCATGTTAAACGAGGTGAGTGTCAGGAATGCAATCAGGATAATGCACAGTGTAGCGGCAACCGTCACAACCCCGACAGAGGCAGGCGTCGGGAGACCTTTTGTGCGCAGCCAGCGTGTTGCTGGATAGAGCAGCAGCGTGAGAATCAGCGCGACAAGGACTATCGTTATGATCGACCCGGCCGTTTTGATACCTATGATAATGATAACGACAAGGGCAAGGCAGAGCAGGATACGCTCGGTCCGGGACAGGGTCGCGGGAAACGTCATTATTCTGGTATCTGTCGGCAGATGATACAAAGATTCCCCTTTACCCGCGAAAACCCGACTGTCGCTAAAAAAGTATCAGAACCCCGGTTGCTCGCTCGCTTCCCACTTGGCAAAGCCGAGCCGGGCAAAAAACACGGCCGGGATCAGGAGAAGGACGGCGCCTATGGCAGCAAACGGTGCGGCAAACGCGACTGCTGACAGGACGATAAGGGCAGCACCGGTCAGGGCAAGGTACGTGATCATGACTTTGACATCGTAAACGAGTACGCTTGGCGAGAGGCCGGTTAACCAGATGGTGACTCCCAGACAATAGAAGGATACCGCGAGGCAGAGGATCACCGCCGGCACAAGATAGAGCGCCTGACCGGAGAGCACGGCGACGACCGCAATAAAAACTGCCGGAATAATCTGGAGAACGGAAAAACTTGCGATCTTGCTTTTTATCAGCGTGCGGACACTGACCGGCAGGCAGGCATAGGCCCCGAACGTGTCAAACATCGTAATCCACGTGTACATGGTCGATGCAATCACGCCCGTGACAAGGGCAAATTCGAGAAGCACCCCGTACGAGGGCAGGTAACCGGTGAGGAGCGAGAGGAAGAACCAGATAACGATAAGCGGGATCAAAAACGAAAAAAGTGTCTGGCCGACCATGCCCCCG
>JBAZHU010000054.1:0-8472 GCA_041652215.1 Methanoregula sp.
GATCCGGTAGGTGCGTGACCGGGTGCCACCATCAGCCTTTGTCGCGCCGAGAATAACTTCTCCAACGGTGCTGGTCCAGCCAAAGTTCAGGTCAGGTTCCATGATCCGCCTCACATCAGGGGTTTCATCGCAAGCGCCGGGTGGCCGACGCGGGCGAGGAACGTGATAAGGTCCTCGATGGTTGCTGCCGTGGTTTCATCTGCGATCTTGTCAAAGAGGCCGGGATGGCCTTTTGCGGCAAGCAGCGCGACGAGCCGGGGTTTTAGTTCCTCCTTTAACTGCGAAGGCATCCAGACAAGGCGCTCTATACCCCCTTCCCCCTGGGGGAAACGGTCCGAGAGGATATAATTCTTCGAGATCCCGGCAAAACCCGGGGTCTGTGCGCCCCCGCCGATAGTGCCGGCAAGGGTCGAAAACGTCATGCCCGAGGGGGTCAGACCCTTGAATTCCCGGTTGACGACCATGATTCCATTCGCCTCAGGGAGCATCAGGGCGATTGCCTCGAAACACCCGCAGCAGGTCATGGGAAACTCCATCACGCTGTAAAGGGAGCAGCGCTCGATCTCGCCGTGGCTCGCCTTTTTTACGAACCTGTTCACCCCTTCGAACTCGCCGTTCTGGGCATTGACAAGCGCCCCTTTCTCGACCGGCTGGTTCGCGCCGGATGGCGATATCTCGTAGGCAATCTTCCCGTCAAGCCAGCTGATAGCCCCGCAGAGCGCCGGCCGTTCGGGCGTGATCACGCAGACGTGGTTCGGGGCAAACGTCTGGCAGAGCGTGCAGGAATAGTAGATATCGACATCGTTGTCGCGCATCCCCTTGATCCGGGCATCGCGTTCCTCGTAAATCTTCTCTGCTTCCTTTTTTGCTGCGAGCACCTTGTCCTGATCGGTGATGAGGGTCACTGCAACCGCATCGAGGAGCTGGGGGAAATCCATCCGGAATTTACTGGCAAGGAGTTTTCCAAGATGCTCAATCTTTACACCCTTTGCGAATGCTTCCTTTGATATCCGCACCCAGATGAGATCCCGCTGTGCAACGTGCCACGACCCCTCGCCATAATTAATGAAATTATGGATACGGCGTTCGAAGACCGGTTCGTAATCTTTCTTCATCGTTTTGCCGGCGACCTCAACGATAATGCCCAGCGGATACGCGGCACCTTCCTTCATGGATTCAATCTCCGGGCCGATCACGGTTATCTTCCCGTCATCGATCTCGCCGGGATTTCGCATCCGCAGAAGTTCAAACGCGGGAGAGCGGCCCCCGCCAAACTCGACCTGCATCTCCTCCTTTCGTATGCTCTTTCCCTCAAATGCCGGGGAGCAGGCCATCGGGATGGGAATCGCGGTCACCGTGACCCGGATCCCTTTCATATCCATACCGGTGCGCACGACATCCGAAGGTGTTGCTGGGATCCAGTCCCCGCCTTCGTACCCGCCAAGCGAAAGGATGGGAAAGCCCAGCACGCGCATACCATCGACAAATGCAATCTCTTCATCAGAGAGGCCGGGGAAAACAATGACAATTGCTTTTGCCCGTTCTGCCGCGTAGGTGAGCAGCCGGTGAATGTCGCCCGGGGAGACACCGCCAAACATCATCGCGACCCGTGCAACAATATCGACAAAATGAACGCTGTGCAGGGGTTTTGAGCCCAGAGGGATAAGCCGGTAATCGAGGCCCAGTTTCACGCCGGCGGAAGAGAGGGACGGGATGACGCCACCGGAAAGAAACGTGAGCATGTATTTTTCCTGGAGCTCGCGGCAGATCGCGGCAGCACTTTCAGCGCTTTTCGGGGTCCCGACAATGAGCGCAAGGCCGAGGATGCTCCCGTCAACGAGCGAATAACCCAGTTTCCGGATCACCGTATCTCCGATAAATCCCGTGTACGGTGCCGACTCATTTCCTTCTGCTACAGTCGTTTCTGCAAGCAGGCATTCTACTGCAATAAGCGGATTGTCATTTGTCTTTGCAAAAACAGCCGCAGCAGTACTGCGGTCATGTACCGCGATCCCCGTCAGGGCATACGATATCGGGAGATGATAGGCCGTATCCTCGTAAGAAAATTCTCGGGAGAGAGTGGCCATTTTATTTTTCAGCTGCTCGTTTCCGGCTTTTATAGCGAAAGTAACGTCGGACATATATCCCCTCTATGTATGGGTTACTGCGCAGCCATACATATAGTTTCGTTATATGCACGAATTTCTCACTCATACCGTATTCGATCTTGTACGTGGGCAGTTCAATTTTTTTTGACAATAACAATATTTATTCCCTCACGAGGATATCCTCTTTAAGGTGAGGGAAAAAAATGCGTTTTAGTAAAATTCCAAGAATTTATCCTGCGGTTTTTCTTCTGATTATCCTGTCGCTGTGTATCGTTCCGGCATATGCAGAGAATGGTATTGTATCCATTACTTACCGGGGCGCTGGCGGGTATTACATTGGTAACAGCGTCGCATTTGACGGAAAAAATACTGTCGGTAACATGACCGTGATAAAGATCACCGGCCCCGGACTACCGGCTGAAGGAGTCCCCCCGTATAATCTGACTGATGTAGCCGGGACGGGAAATACTGCAGAAGTTGATGCATCGGGAACCTGGGCATTTTACTGGGATTCATCAAGGACTGAAGGAATTGACAAACTGTATACTGCACGGTACACCTTTACGGCATTTGATCAGAGTCACCCGGAGATTAGCACATCAACTTCGATCATGCTCAAGAAACCGGAATTTTATGTGTCGATGACACCTAACCCCGCAGTGAGCGACAATTATGTCCAGTTAGTGGGAGAAGCGGAAAACGGAGCAAGTTCTATTGAAATTAATGTGTTGGATGCCTCAGGAAACAAGGTTCACATGTTTAATTCTCCGGTCAGTTCCGGGGGTTATTTTAATTATGGTTTCCATGTAGATATGCCGCCGGGCCAGTATACGGTCACGATAAGCAGCCCCTCAATGCTGCACAGTCTCACAAAAACCCTGACCGTATCTGCAACAAATTCCAATGTGACTCCAGAGGGAACCGCAAGTACATTCCCTACACCTACTGCGGTCACAAGTGAAACGGGGCTTTCCGATATCCAGCCTGCAAACCCCGCAATAACTCAGACCAACATTTCACCGGACGCCGGCACACTTGTCATCTCATCGAAACCGGTAGGCGCTACAGTCTATTTTGATTCTGTGAATGTGGGAAATACGCCCCTGACACTCGCTTCGGTCTCACCCGGTTCACACAATGTGGAAATCAAATCACCCGGATACCTGACCTGCTCTATCGATGTTGTTGTATCTGGAGGTAAACCAACGGAAATTTCGCCGGAAATGGTAAAGAACCCGTCCGGTCTCCCGCTTTCACCTCTTGTTGCAATCGCCGGTTGCATTGGGGCAATGGCCCTGTTCACCGCTGTGAAAAAGAGAAAATAACCGGAATCCCTTGGGATTCCGTATCGGTAACCTCAAAAGGGGAAACCGGATTCTTATTTTATTACCGCAACCTATAATGAAAATAAGGAACAATTTTTTTCACGCAAACGGGGCAAGAAATCGTGAAAAAATCTGGTTTTATCGCACATATGCCGGACGAACCCGGATCACTGGAACGGGCTGCTGGTATCATAAAGAAATATGAAGGCAATATCAACCGTATCCAGTATGATCGGAGAATTGATCCATGCACGGTCTTTTATGAGATCACGGCATCCGAAGAATCCTATGCGGGCATTACAAGCGATCTCGCTGCCATAGGGTATCTCCAGACTTCCTTAAAGCCGCTGAGTTTCCTGAAGTTCTCCGTGCACATCCCCCACACATCCGGCTCACTTTATCGGTTCCTGAAATGTACGACAGATTCCGGTGCAAATATAGGGTTTATCGATTTTGACGATGCCGGAAGATACCCGGATCGGGTGACGGTTAGCCTGAACCTTGAAGATCCGGCCGCAATAGACCGGCTCCTTGACCGGCTGAAATCACTTTACCCGATTGAGATCCTCGAATACGATACCACGGGAAAACACCTTGACGATACAATCTTCTATGTGCGGTTCGCCCAGGAGATCCGGGATCTCATTGGGGAATCCGAGAACACATTCCTGCTTTCATTTCTGGCCGATACCAACCATATCGCACAGGAACTGATGAACCGGGGGAACAATCCCCGCCAGGTTTTTGACAGCGTGCTTTTAACCGGCAGGACAATGCGTGCCACAACGGGGAAGAATTTCTATGCAGACGTCCAGAAGATCCACGTAACCCCCTGTGTCGATCTCTTCTGTTTCCAGATGCCCTGCGGTGGGAGCATCTATATCCTGACCGCCCCGGATGAAGCCCTGATGATTGACTCGGGATATGGTATCTATCACAACGATGTCATGGCGATGTTTTCGCACTATGGGCTTGGCGACGAGCGTCGGTTCCGCCAGGTGGTAATCTCCCACGCGGATGCAGATCACTGCGGTGCCGGGGGATTTTTCCCGGCAGAAGCACTTATGCACACGGGCACCCGGGATATCATCAAAACGAACAACAGGGCTTACGGTTCGCGGAGCGAGCATTCCGTCCTTGAACCATTTTACACCAAGATGATCAACCTCTTTTCACAGTTTAACCCCTCAAAAAAGATTTCCTGTCTCCCACCTGCCGGTGCGGGGACCCGCAGCATTTTTCCAATTCTCGGTAAGGTCAGAATCGGCAATCTCGAACTTGAAGTGCTTGAAGGACTGGGCGGGCATACCAACGGGCAGATCTACCTGTATTCAGGATCGGAAGGGTTGCTCTTTACCGCAGATGCCGTTATTAATTTTTCCAGCCTCACACAGGAGCGGGCTGCCTATAATTCGCTTGCCGATTTTCTCGTCACTTCCGTAAATGTCGACAGCGATCTCGCGCGCAAAGAGCGCAAGGCACTCCTCGAACTTGCAGCACAAACAGATACGGCCCTTGTCCCGCAGCAGAAACGCTGCCGGATATGTGGAGGACATGGTGCAGTTTCGGTGCTTGAGAAGGGGAAACTGGCCGTATATGGTGAGATTATACGGTACAGCGTACCTGACGCTTAAATTAAGAACATCCTTTTTTCGGCCATACTCGCCGGTACCATGTCCGCACTTTCCCGGATCGGGTCGTGGAATTTTGTCATGCACGAAATTCTCTTCTACTATGGGATTGCATCATTCTTACGAGAAGGATGGAAAATCACAGAGTTCAGGAAATGATGCAGCTGATGGCCTCAAAGATACGGGCTATCGCAACTACAATATCCGATACCGATGTTGATGCGTTCATTAATGAGATCCTACGTGCCCGACGCATTTATGTGATGGGCGCAGGACGATCCGGGCTTGCCGCAAAGGGATTTGCCATGCGCCTGATGCACCTTGGTCTCCAGTCGTATGTTGTGGGTGAGACGATTACACCGGCACTCCAGAAAGACGATGTCATCGTGATCTTTTCAGGATCCGGCAAGACCAAAACAGTAGCAGATATTGCAGAGACCGGCAAGGAAATTGGGGCGCACATCTGCCTTATCACTTCGAACGCGGACTCACGGATCGGAAAGATTGCAGACTGCAAAGTGATCATCGAACATCAGCGTGACGATGTCGATGACGATGCGGCAGAGTTCGAGATCCGGCAGGTGCTCGGGGATCACAAGTCATTTGCACCGCTCGGGACTATCTTTGAAACGACATCGATGATCTTCGCTGATGCCGTGATCTCACGGCTCATGGAGATCACAAAAACCGATGAGTCCGCGCTCAAGAACCGGCATGCAAATATTGAGTAATCGTTAGTGTGGAGGAAGACAAATGGCAGAACAGTTTTCACCCCGGGTCAGGGGAATCGAAATCTCGGGGATACGGAAGATCTTTGAAGCAGCGGGTCCGGATTCAATAAACCTGGGCCTCGGCCAGCCAGACTTTGACACGCCGCAGCACATCAAGGATGCAGCTATATCTGCCATCCGGGCGGGAAAAACCGGTTACACCGGCAATACAGGAATTCCCGAACTCAGGGCAGCGATCAGTGCCAAATTCAAAAAAGAAAACGAGGTTACCTATAGTTCTGACCAGATTCTCGTCACTGCCGGTGCGAGCGAGGCCCTTCATATTGTCATGCAGGCACTCGTAAGCGAAGGCGATCGCGTTCTCTGTGCAGATCCGGGTTTTGTCTCGTATGCAGCTCTCGCGACGCTTGCCGGGGGACGGCCGGTCGGTGTCCCGCTGGATGAGACCCTCCATATCGATCTCGATAAAGCACAGGAACTCATGAAGGGAGCCCGCCTCTTTGTCCTCAACTCCCCGGCGAACCCGACCGGTGCCGTGGAGAGCGAAGACTCGATCAGGGCGCTGGTCGAATATGCACATGATGCCGGTGTCACTATTGTCAGCGATGAAGTGTACGAGCATTTCATCTACGGCAAGACACACTGGAGTGCTGCACGGTTTGGCGACAATGTGATCACGGTGAATGCAGCCAGCAAGACCTATGCGATGACCGGCTGGCGGCTCGGGTACCTTGCGGCATCTCCCGAAATTGTCGGCGAGTGCCTCAAGGTGCACCAGTACTGCCAGGCCTGCGCTACATCAATCTCGCAGTACGCGGCGCTTGCGGCATATACCGAGGACCAGTCGGCAGTTACGCAGATGTGCACGGAATACCAGGTACGGCGCGACATGATGGTCAAGGGACTTTCCGAACTGGGCTTTACGTTTCCGGTTCCGGAGGGTGCATTCTATGCATTTGTCCCGATGAAGCCGGCGCTTGTCCGGAAGATTATCGATCTCGGGGTTGTCCTGACACCCGGATCAGCTTTCGGAGCAAACGCGCCAGACTACGCCCGCCTGAGTTATGCCTCGTCACGGGATAATCTCAAGCGAGCTCTTGATAGGATCAAAAAAGCAACAGGTGAATAATATGGTCAAAGAACTTTTACGAAAATTGTCCAATGCCCACGGGGTATCGGGCAGCGAAGGCAGTGTTTTAGCCGTAATAAAAAAGGAACTTAAAGGATACGTCGATGAGATCACCGAAGATTCCATGGGTAATCTTATTGCCGTCAAGCACGGGAACAAATCAAAAGTGATGCTTGCGGCTCACATGGATGAGATCGGGCTCATGGTAAAGTACATCGATGACAAGGGTTTTCTCCGGTTTATTACGCTCGGCGGCTGGTATGCACCAACCCTCTATAACCAGCGCGTCATCATCCACGGAACAACCGGAGACCGGATCGGTGTCATCGGCGGCAAGCCCCCGCACATGATGGACGATGAGGAACGTAAGAAAGGTGTCAAGCCTGACGAGATGTTTATCGATGTCGGGGCACAGAACCGGGATGAAGTCGCGGATCTGGGCATTGAGATCGGGACGCCCATTACTATCGACCGGGAGTTTGCTGAGCTCTCCAACAACCGGGTGACCGGGAAGGCATTCGATAACCGTGCCGGTGTCGCGATGCTCATCAGGACCATGCAGAAGATGAAGTCCCCCTTTACCGTCTACGCAGTCTTTACCGTACAGGAAGAAGTTGGCCTCAAAGGGGCAAAGACCAGTGCATTTACCATTAATCCTGACTGGGCCGTCGCCACCGATGTTACAATCCCCGGCGATCACCCGGGTATCGAGATGAGAGATGCGGCAGTCGAGATGGGAAAAGGGCCGGTCATCACGATTGTCGACAGCAGCGGGAGAGGCCTGATTGCAAACCGTAAAGTTGTCCAGTGGCTGAAAAATGCAGCCGAGACCCACGACATCCCGGTGCAGGTCGAAGTCGGTACCGGGGGAACCACCGATGCAACCTCTATTCACCTGACCAGGGGCGGCATCCCGAGCACCACGATCAGCCCGCCTGCACGGTATATCCATTCGCCTGTAGAGGTTATGGATATCCGGGATATCGAAGGCGGTGTGAACCTGCTGGTCGCTGCGCTTAAGGTAAAACCGGCACTGTAAATTTATTTTTTTTGGTTTTTCCACTCAATAGAGATGCTTTTCCAGATGCCATTGGTTCTCTTGCGCAAGCCCTGCCAGAGAAGCGGGGGCGCTTGCGATATCCCCGACCTGTACCCCGCGCGTTTAAGCACAGGTAATACGGGATTATCAAAAGGGAGGGTGCCACAGCGGCAGAGGCACACCCTCCGTGGGCGTCTGAGTGTTTTGATTATTTCAAAAGAGCAGAATTTTTTTTAATTCATTATCGGTTCTTTCCCGAAAAAACCCGCAGCTGCGCATAATATCCAGTAATTTTTATGGGGATTTTAATACGATGATGATGCCCCCCGGCAATTACAAAAACACAATTTAATGCACAACGGGGACACTTAAGAGAGTATCCCTTGTCACAATATTAAGATAAAAATAAAATACGCCCCGGCCGGGACTTGAACCCGGGTCAAAAGCTCCGCAGGCTTCTAGGATGTCCACTACCCTACCGGGACTTGTGTTTGGGTTTTGCCTGCCTT
>JBAZHU010000055.1:0-8440 GCA_041652215.1 Methanoregula sp.
CCGTTATAACTCTTGGTCAGGTCATCGGCTTCAATGATACCGGGCATGGGCTCTCTTCCGTATCCATCAGTATACCGTGCTTCCATAAAATTCCCGCGATGTGACAAAAAATGCGATGTGGGTGCGTCCGGCAGGTGGAATAAAAAAGATCAGACCGGGGGTGCTGTTACTTCGCTTTTCACAAGAACGATGCCGGCGATGAGAACCGCAAGCAGGGCCACGGCAGCAAACAGCTGGAGTGCATCGGCGGTGGTTGATACATTGAAGATCAGGATGTGCCGCACCATGCCCGTGAGGCCGGCGATCAGGAGCGCCCGCACCTCGACATGCTTGGTCCGGAAATAGACTGTAACCGTCTCGAAGAGCACGATGATGGTGATCGTGAGGAGCAGGGCGTTGATCACAGAAATGATACCGTCTGCAAGGTCGTGGGTGATGATCATGGTGACGATCAGGTGTGCCGCATCGTAGACCGAGAAGAGGGCAATGATCGTGAGCATTGCAGCGACGATCATGTAGAGCGCCATCGGGACGAGCGCGAAGAACCTGATAACATACTCGACGCCGGGTGGGTTTTCCGGCGTCTTTACAGCGGGAGGGTTTTCCGGCATGGTATACTCCTTTTTAAGGTACCAGTAGGTAGACGATTCGGGGTTAAAAAATGGTGGGCTCGCGCTGGTGGCCAGATATCACGGTATATGCCGTTTTCGGATCCGGGTAAGGGCGCGGTCGGCTGCCTCACGGACGCCTTCAAATGGGTCGTCCCTTGCTATCTGGAGCGGTCCTGCCGCCCGCTGGTCGCCGAGACTGCCCAGCACTTCTGCTGCCCCGGCCCGGATCCGGTCGTCGCGGTCGTCCAGGCAGCCGGTGAGCGGGATAACTGCCCGCCGGTCTTTTAGTTTCCCGAGGGCCGCAATCACTGCGGCACGGACTTCGGGATCAGGATCTGCCAGTGCTGTAATGAGACCCGGCACCGCCCGGTCGTCGTCAAGTCTTCCGAGTGCCAGTGCCGCTTCCCGGCGGACTGCCGGGTGCGCATCGAAAAGCGCCTGCTCAAGCGGCTCCACCCCTGACGGGTCACCGGATTTCCCGAGTTGTGCGGCCGCGTCGTGCCGTGTTTTTACCGCAGGTGAACCAAGGGCCGCGATCAGGGAGGTTATATCGGTCATGACAAATCGTTCCCTTCAAAGAATCAGCGATCGCATTCAGCGCCGGACTCGTATGCGGCAATCACTTTTTTTGCCATCTCCGGGGAGATCCGATCGTGAATAAGTTTTACGGTCGATTCCACATCCTCGACCTCAAGGCAGCCGAGTCCCTCTTCCCCGGTCAGGATCTTTTCAGCAATATAGGCCAGTTCCTCATCGGAAAGCCGGCTGATCCGTTTGGTAAAGTCGTCTGCATCTTCTGCAAAATGGTTGGAGACCGGGGGCAGGATCGCGTGGAACTGATGACCCGATCCGCCACAGGTAAGATCCCCGCATTCGGGTGCAAGTTTTTTTAAGATTTCAATATCCTTTGTGCTGAGTTCGCGTGCCATAAAGATCGTGTTTCCCGGGAAAGTATTACCCGGTATCCCCAGATTAGTCTTTTTACCCATCTTTCTGTTTCTCCCTGCAATCACGGTCCGTTCGTTTCCCGTGTCCTCCCGGCACAGACCGCGCTGCTCTCCAGGAAAAATTAAAAAAAATCCCCGTGTTGATATAATCTGCCGGGTCGCCACGGCAAAAAAGGAAGGATGAAGATCAGAAATATTTATCGATCCACTTTTTTATCCCGGCAATAATTCCCGTGCTGTTTGCGGAAGACGATTTGCCTGAAGATGATTTCCGCAAAGGGGACCGGATCGGCTGCGATTCGGGTCGGGTCGCCTGGATCGGTGGCGGGTGGGAAACCGTCCGCCGCTGGACCGGTTCTTCCCGTTCGGGGATGTCCCGCATGGTGCTACGCGGTTCCTCTGCTTCGGCTTCAAATCCCCACGAGAACCCGACCTTATAGGCATTCTCGTTTTGCCGGATCCAGTTTGCTGCTGCCATGTATCCCCGGTCTTCCGCCCGCCGTACCGTGTCCTGTGTGTCCAGCGTGAAATGGATCTCGCGCTCAAGAGCGACCAGCTCTTCATACACCTTGCCTGGAACCTTGATCTTCTCCCTGCTCATAGTTCTTCGTATAGGATTATGCAGGGATACGATATTTAAGGTTTCCTCATAAAAAATCGCAGATATACGTTAAATCCACGAACCGGGTTGAAAAATGACGTTCATTGCCCCAAACCAATTGCGTTCAGAAAGTTGATACGGATTCCCGCAATAACAGTAACTATTCCAAGCATCGCAGATTCATGCGATGCCTGATGAGAGAACTCATGGCAACAGTCGTTTTTGTGGATGATGATTTCCGGCGGATGCCCCGTGCGGATATGGCAAAACTCGAGAGAATAATTGCATCCGGTAAGTATGGCGTGCACAAGATTTCGTTTAAGGACAAGCAGATCAATGTAGAGGTAAAAAAACAGGGCGATAAGATCCTGGTTAAAATATCACGGGTGATGTAAACCCATAAAAAATTCTGTGCTGCATTATCACAATGCTTATTGCACTCTACATGTAACGTCTGAGTTACATACCGGTCGGAGGAAGGACAGGATGACGGGCAGGAAAGTACAGTATTTTACGGAGAAGGAAGCGGAGTTTGTCGATCTCCTCATTGGGATCGGTGTTTCCCGGACCGTGGCAAAAGTGCTGGTATTTCTGGCAAACACTCCCGAAGCCACCTCCCGGGATATCGAGCGGGGTGCCGATCTCCGCCAGCCTGAAGTCAGTATTGCAATGCAGTATCTCAAAAACCAGGATTGGATCACAGCCCGACAGGTCAGGACAGAATCGATCGGCCGGCCGCAGAATGTGATCTGTCTCTCCCGGCCGGTCTCCGATATAATTGAATGCATCCAGACAACGAAGGAAGGCGAGATCCAGAAGAAAATGGCACTCGCGCAGAAAATTCGGGATTACATCGCGTAAGTCCGGAGTGACAGGTGCATACGCCTCTTTTTACTCTTCATAAGAACCGGTACAGGGTATCACCGCGTTCCTCCTGTACCTCAGGTAAAATGCCTGCTTCCCCATAGTTGTCGTGACAACATTTATCCCTCTGCTCTGCGCATGGGATAAGGTGCCAGATACAACCAATCCCTGCGCAGTCAGGATGCCTCTCGGGGCCATGATCTCGATTGTCAACAGGACCCATTATATCGTCTTAAATGAACGGCTCCGGCAGTTCGGGCTCTCTGCCGGACAGTTCCCCGTTCTCATATGCCTGATAAAGAAGCAGAATGTGATGCAGGATACGCTAGCCCGGCATTTCCATATTGACAAGGGTGCCGTCGCGCGTGCCGTCACAAAACTTGTGGACGCAGGATATGTACAACGGATTCCCGATCCGGACAACCGGCGGGCCGTCCGGCTCTTCCTGACAGAAAAAGGCGAACAGATCGTTCCCGAGATCAAACGGATCGACCGCGAATGGGAGGAGATGACCTGTTCCTGCCTCCCCCCAGACGACCGGCAGAGGTTCGGCCAGTTCCTCTCAAAGATCGCCGGTTCCTGCATGGACACTCTTAAGAATATGGAGGAGCAGTGATATGCCGGCATCCCCGGAGTCTCTCTCGGAAAAGCCGGTGCAGGCACCCGGTCCCATCACCCTTGGCGTCGCCCTGCTGACGGGTGACCCGAAAAAAGCGATCCTGAAACTATCAGGCCCCATGATCGTCGTCATGCTCCTGATGTCGACCTACAACCTCGTCAATGCAATCTGGGTGGCCGGCCTTGGCCCGGATGCACTTGCCGCGGTCGGCTTTGTCTCGCCCCTTTTCATGGTGCTTATCGGTATAGGAAACGGCCTCGGTGCCGGGGCGGCCTCGGTCATCGCACGGAGGATTGGTGCCGGCGACCATGCAGGTGCAAACAGCGCTGCGGTTCATGCGCTTCTCATCACGATTATCCTGTCGGCGATAGCGACCATTCCGCTCGTCCTGTTCGCGGATCCCATCCTGATCGCATTCGGTGCGGGAGAAACCCTTGGTCTTGCCCTACAGTACGGGCAGATCGTCTTCTGCGGGACCGTCCTCATCCTTGTCACGAGCGTCATGGCGGCAATCCTCCGTGCCGAAGGCGATACGAAACGGACCATGTATGTCCTTGGCGCCTCGTCCGTTCTCAACATGATCCTCGACCCGATCCTGATCTACTGGGCGGGCATGGGTATCTCAGGCGCCGCGTGGGGCATGATCATCTCGCAGGTCATGGTCGCTCTCGTGCTCCTGTACTGGTTCTTTGTAAAGAAGGACACCTATATCTCCCTCTCATGGAAGGCATTTATCCCTGACAGGACAACGACACGGGATATTCTTGGCGTGGGGCTCCCCGCGAGTACTGAATTTTTCATGATGTCCATCCTCTCCATCCTCATCAACCTCATGCTCGTGATGGTGGCGGGCACCGATGCCGTTGCGGTCTACACTGCCGGTTGGCGGCTGGTCATGTTTGCAGTTATCCCGCTCGTCGGTATTGCCATGGCGGTCGTATCGGTGGCCGGGGCTGCTTATGGTGGGCGGCATTATGACAAACTACCGGTGATCCACAATTTCTCGATCCTCTTTGGGCTGGCCATTGCGCTGTGCACCAGCGCAATCACCTGGATCTTCTCATCCCAGATAGCGACCATCTTTACCTATTCCCCGGAGACTGCGTACCTGGCCCCGACCATTGCGGCATTCCTGGGTGTCATGTGCCTGTTCTACCCGTTCGTGCCACCGGGAATGATGTCGGGATCGATGTTCCAGGGTGCAGGCAAAGGGATGACCTCGCTTGCGATCACGGTCATGCGGAATCTGGTTTTCATCGCGGTCTTTGCGTACATACTCGGGATCGTGCTGGGAATGGGAGAGCAGGGGGTCTGGTGGGGGATTGTTGTGGGAGACATCCTCGGCAGCCTCGTATCCTATGCATGGGCCCGGGTCTATATTTCGCGGCTCATGACGTACGGGTAATACCTCATTTTTTAATCGCAACCCCTCTCAAAAATCGGCAATGTGGATGACCGGTTGCTGGATACGGTCATTTAAAACCGGGGAATTTCATCATATCGTCGGTCCCTGATTAAAAGTCGGATTCCCGCTCGGCAGAATACAGGAAGGCTTTTACCAGAAAATAGGCGAGCAGGACAGCGATGCAGAAGAGACCGACAGCAATCACGATCCGGTTCTGAGGCGGGATCACAAGGGATAAGTATGCATGGTCGGATAGCATAAGACCGTCATCTGCCGTACTAAAGTATCCTGAATGGTTTTCTGTTGTTGTTGCCCTCCATAAATAGGTTACTGGTACCGGTGACGCCCTGTTTCGTTCCTGCCCCGGCCCACCTCCTGGAATTCGCTTATACCCGCGTGAACAGCCGGTTCACCTATACTACAAGCCATCCGGGAAAACCCTTGATACGGAATAAGGAATATAATACCTGAAATCCAGTACTCGAACAGGACAACTTGCTAAACCCGGGATGGTGGCAATCATGGCTGCATCGATCGTCTCACCTGAAATATTTACTTTTGTTATCGTGCCTCTCCTGATCTTCGGCGCACGTATCTGCGATATGAGCCTGGACACGATCAGGGTCATCTTCATGTCCAAAGGGATCAAGTACCTCCCGTCATTCATCGGATTTTTCGAGGTGATCATCTGGCTGGTAGCCATCGGCCAGGTCATGAACAACCTCACAAATGCCGTCTGTTACATCGCGTACGGTGCAGGGTTTGCCACCGGGACGTTTATCGGGATGGCAATAGAGGAAAAACTGTCGCTTGGGCTTGCAAGTGTCCGGATCATCACCAAAGAGGATCCGACTGCCCTGACGCAGTATCTCCGGGCCCATGATTACGGGATTACGAGCATCAACGGGGAAGGCGGGAAGGGGCCGGTGAAGATGGTCTTTACGATCATAAAAAGAAAGGATCTGGCCACTGTTGTTGGTATCATTAAGGAGTACCACCCAAAGGCGTTCTATTCGGTCGAGGAAGTAAAATCGGTTGCCGAAGGGGTGTTCCCCGAGCGGAGGGCTTCGGGGATCTTCGGGTGGATCAGTTCGCTGCGGTTTGGCCGTGTCAGGAAGTAGGCTGGTGCTTTCCGGCACACAAGTGTTTTGTCGCCGAAAAACGGGAATTGGTAGGTTTCCCGATGCCTTCCTGTCCCTGGTGTGGCACAATTGGGGGAAATTGGGCAGTGTGCCGGGTTTTGTGGAGATGCTCCAGGCATTTCCGGTGTTTTCAATACTTTGTCTGGAGCGGTAAAAGAGAGATTGCATTAGTTTCTTTGGTTTGCCCGTGAAAGATAGTGCGTTTTTTACCCTGCTCTTTTTTACCAGACCCCCGGAAGGTTCGCGGTATAATGGATGCGTTTAATAATAAAAATAGTAAACTAACTCCTTACAACACTCCACAGTACAGGGAGATTTTCCGGCGTTACTGGCAGCAGGGAATAATCGTGTCTCATACGGGCCCCCTTCGCTGAAAGGCCCGTGTTTTCGCCGGAAGATGGACCGTGCCCCGCTGGCACTCCTGCCCTGCATGAGCCGGAATTATCATCTTAACGATGGGGGATTTACAAGTGCAACAAAAAAAGAACGTACAATACTGGGTTGACTGCTGGAATGCGACCCATCCGTTTTCCGGGCCGATGAATGAAGATCAGCTGGCAGAATTCTGGGACAAGCGGTCCGGTGATTTTGCGAAAAAAATTGTTTCAGCCCGGAGCCGGAAACGGTGCAGGGAAAACCTCGGGTTTCTTGAGGCTGCCGGAGTCCGGATAAAAAATGCCAAAATCCTTGATATCGGATGCGGGCCGGGCACCCTGTCGCTTCCCCTTGCCCGGGCCGGGGCGCAGGTTACGTCCCTTGATATTTCCGCGGGGATGCTTGCCCGGCTCAAAGAGACTGCGGACGATGAAGGCCTGTCCATCCGGCCCGTTGAGTGTTCGTGGTGGAACGCGGATATCGACAAGCTGGGATTCCGGGGGGGATTCGATCTGGTGATCAGTTCCATGACGCCGGCAATAAAAGATGCAGAGACGTTTGACCGGATGATGGCCTGTTCGCGGAAGTACTGTTTTTACCTTGGATCGCTGCCTGACCGCCAAAACCCGGCGACCCTGGATCTTTTCTGCCATATGAGGAAAACACCGGGACCCCTCAGGTCATCGATGGGAATACTGTACCCTTTTATGTACCTGTACCTGAAAGGATACACACCGGAGATTAAGATCAATCGCCGGAAATGGAAAGAAAACCTTGACTGGGACAAGGCAGCCGAACATGCAATCGATATCATCAGCCACGAACAGGCCTGCACTGAATCGATGAAAAAGAAGATCAGGAGTTATTACAAACAGACTGCCGTCGAAGGGAAATGCAGTTTCCAAAATGAGATGTTCCTGGGAATGATGATCTGGCGGGTCGATGAGGTAAATGCGGGGAAGAATTAAAAAAATTCCCCGGATAAGTCCCGGCCTTACTTCCGGTATTTCTTCCCGGCCGAGAATGCTTTCTCTATTTCTTTACCGACACCGAAATAGGCAGCTTGTGCGTAAACGATCGGCTTGATCTTTGCGATATCCGGTTTCCCGTCCGTCAGGCAGGCTGTATCGGCATGGATCTCCACGATCTCGCCGATATACAAACGGTGGCTCCCGCAATCAACAGCGGTAAAAAGCCTGCATTCGATGTTGACCGGGCATTCATCGGCAAGGGGTGCGGTCTTAAGCTTACCATAGGACGAATGGAACACCCCGGATTTGTCCGTCTTTGTACCGGAGACAAGACCGCAGTGATCGGTCTCAACGACCTGTCCGGCGGATGGCACATTCAGGGAAAATGTCCTGTTCTCTTCGATTCCTTTAACGGTATACCGCTCCTTGTTGAGCGCTACGCAGACCATTGGCGGTGCCAAGCAGGCGACCGTGGCCCATGCGGCGGTCATGTAGTTTGGCATCCCCGTTACGTTCGCGCCCACAAGCACGGTGGGCATTACACTCATGTACGGCATCGGGCCGACGGTTACCTTGGCCATGTGGAATTCACCGGACTCAGGTTTGGGAGGAAGGGTTTTAAGGGTATCTTTAAAGAGAAGGGTCACCGGGAAGCGTATGCGCCATGGGGACCCCGGCGGGGGTTATGCACAAACAGGGTCGCGGCCGGATTAAAAAATGATTAATGGTTATTGGGATCTGCCGCGGGGTTATCCTTTACCACCTGGCGTATCAGGGTACGGAATTCGTTGTCGTGGCGGGCGAGATTGAAGAATATACTGCGCATGGTTTCAGGAAATCGTTCGCTGTTCATATCATAGAACTGGCAATAATAGGCACACGCATCGATAATAATCTCCTCACGA
>JBAZHU010000056.1:0-8363 GCA_041652215.1 Methanoregula sp.
CGCCCGGCTCGCGGTGGGAACGGCGGGTGTTGAACAGTGGATCGTCCTTGGGGCCGTGAGCCTTGCCGTTCTCGCACTCGGGTATGGAATGCAGAAATATGCCGGAAAAGCGGGAACGGATCTTCACGCGGAATAAGGTGACAAAAAAAGTGTGGGGAGATTACTGCATCGCGTAGAGATTTTCATCGATTATCTTGTAGGCTTTCCCGGAGGTCGTGACCCAGACTTCGCATTGGTCGCCGGTCCTTGTTCCCTGTATGATCAGTTCATCGCCAACCTTGGGCTGGATGCCGCCATCCATAAGCTCATCGGTGACGGTACCATCCGAACGGGTGACTTTCATCCTGACGCTCTGGACATAAATTGCACCCTTGCCGCCATTGTACAGCAGGTGGATCTTGCTGGTGGGCCGGTCCTTGGTCAGCTGGAGATCGACTTCCAGGTTGGACGGCAGCGGGACGACGGACTCTAACGTGGTAGTGGTCTCCACCACAGTTGCGGTGGTTACAGGCACCGTTGTTACGACCGTTGTGTCGACAGGTTGAATCTGGGCCTGGGTCGGGCTCGTGCACCCGGCAAACAGCGCACAGAAAAAAAGCGTGACACATGCGGCTGCGATGGTTGCGTAGTTCATGGATAACCATTTGTTTTGTGATATTTCTTATTTTGCGTTTCAGAATGGGAACATTGGGAGCCAGGAAGGACCGGCCCGTACATCTTTTTTTAAGGCTCTCATGTTTTCCCGCAAAGGGGCAGGAAAAATACCGCAAAATCGCCAGATAAGAACAGTTAAATTAAAAAGGACACCCGGTTTAACTTAACCTATCAGGAGTATGAGGAATGTTCTGTCCAAAATGTGGGAAAGAGACTGATGCGTCCGGACAATTCTGCCAGTGGTGCGGGGCACCGATCGAGGCTTCCCCCCTGGCACCGGCGCCGGTCGCTTCTCAGGAGGCTGACGAAGCTCCCGATGTCGGTATTTATGCCGGCCTTGGGAGGCGGTTCGTCGCATTTATTGTAGATTTTATTCTTATCGCTCTCTTCGGTATCATCGCGGTCGCATTCTTCAACCAGGCAAACGGGATTATGTACCTGTACTATCTCGTGGCACAGCATGCGCAGATTACCACGCTCACGGAAGCAGGAACGCCTATCGCGGCACTCGGGCCTATCGTTGCTGCGGTCGGAATCCTGGTCATCGTCGTTCCCTGGCTGTACTATGCAGGCTTTGAATCATCCCGGGGACAGGCAACCCCGGGTAAAGTCCTGATGCACCTTGAAGTGACCGACCTTGAAGGCAACCGGGTCTCCTTTGCCCAGGCATCGCTCCGGTTCTTCGGGAAATTCATTTCGGCCCTGATCATCTTTATCGGATTTTTGATGATCGGCCTCACGAAAAAGCGTCAGGGTCTCCACGACAAGATCGCCGGCTGCCTCGTACTCCTTCAGGATTAACTTTTTTTTATTTTCGCCCCGCTCCTTACAGGCGATCTGTCAATACCAGGCATGAAAGCCATTTGGCCGACCGGTTCCCGGGCTCGATGGGCGCCGGGTAAAAAAGAAACGATCACCGGTATCGCAGCTTGATCCCGAGCAGGACGAGAATCAGCACAAGCGAGATGCCGTTTGCGGCGATAATGGGAAGGGCGCCGGTCCAGATCCCGTACACAAACCAGAGTGAGACACCGACAGCGTAGAGCACGAGCATTGAAAGGGAGATGTCCTTTGTCTCCTTTAACCTCCAGCTCCGGATCACCTGCGGGACATAGGCAACCGTCGTAAGGGTTCCCGCAATAAAACCTACGAGCGTGATGGTGTCCATGGTAGTATTCTCAATCTGTTGGTCATTTGCTCATTTATACCGGCGGGCGGTTTTCCGGGGGGGAATTTATGCCTGCCCGGGTTCAGGTGAAAACTGGTCGGCCACGACGAGCCACCGACCGCCCTGTTTTACGAGCGTGAGCATGTCCCGGCCGTTCACGGAAACTTCCTGCCCGGCCATCGTAAACCGGATCGTAAAGAAATACGTGAGTACGGCGCAGGTGCCCCGGCAGAAGAAACTCACCCGGTGATCGGTTTCTTTCCACGCGTGGATTTTTGTCGCCAGAACAAATCCCTTCCATCCTGCCACGTACTGATCCCGGCCGGGAAGCCGGCCCGGCGTCGTCGGGGCGATTGCCACCGCGTCCGGGTGGATGTACCGGCCAAACGCCGCTTCGTCCCAGGTCTCTGTCCAGAGCCGGTTCATCTCCCTTACGGTGGCAATGACTTCCTGTTCGCGTACTGATGTCTCCATGATCACGCGTGGGAGGCGATCAGGTAAAAACAGCGGGACTGTGCAGGGTGAAAGTGCAGGCAGCGTGGATCGCAGGCACCGGAAAAACCCCGGGGCCGCCGTTTACCGTTGAGCGAAAAAGCAAAAAAGATCAGAATGTTATCCGGGGAACCTGCGACTCGCGCATGTTCTCCATCATTGTCCAAAACCATGCCTCTCCGTGGGCGATCCGGAACATCGCGACCTTCGAACCGGCAGGGGCGGTCTCTGCAACGCCTTTGAGCCAGGGCCGGTCCCGGTACAGCCGTTCTTCAAGCGCCGGGTCGGAAAGGAACTCCGCCTTCCCGGCGACCCGCATCATTGTTCCCGCCGCTTCCCCGGGCTTGTAGAAACAGAGCTCAACCTTCGGGTTCTTCTGTAACTGGCGGCAGACATTCTTTACCGTCCCCGTGTGGAAGTAGAACCCGCTTTTGTCCGCAAACCACATCGCAAACGCCCGGACCCGGGGCTGGTCGCCTTCGACCGTCGCGATATACGTGACCGGGTTCTCGTTTGCAAACCGGATGCATGCATCAAGGTCTTCCATCGTTCTCCCCCGGTTTAGCAATAGGCGACCCGGGTAAAAAAGGCTGCCGGGAGCCGGCCGGTCAGCCGCAAACGCGGGGAAAATACTGCCGGGTTGTAGCGTCCGCTTCGGCGAGCCACGCGGCCCGCTGTGCGTCCGTACTTGCCACGACCACGGCAAACATGCGCCGGTGAAACACCGGGACGCCGCAGAACGAAAAGATGCAGTCGTTCCAGAGGCGTTCGAGCGGATCGCCAAATACGTCCCGTTCCCGCTGCGGCGGGGTATTGGCAGTGTTAAACACCAGCGCAGCCTTTGCCACGAGGAGGCCGGCCGGGATCCCTTCGCCGTTATCGCCCTCCCGGAAACGGTACGCAACGCCGGGCCGGATGACCCGGTCGATCCACCCTTTCAGGATCGCGGGCGGCTGGCCCCACCAGTCGGGATGGACGATCACGATCCCGTCCGCTTCGGCGATCTCCCGGCAGTGCTGCGCGACAAGCGGGTCGAGCGGCGCGTCCCGGGGGATCTCGTCGTATTGCAGCACCGGGTCGAACCGCTCGGCATAGAGATCGTGGAAATGTACCGCGTAACCTTGGCTGGTGAGCGCCTGAACCACGGTGCCAGCAATGGCATGGTTGAAACTTCCCGGCCGGGGATGGGCAAGAATAACCGAAACTATCACGGCTGCACCGTCCCGGTTCCCTTAAAAAACGTGTAACAGAAGACACCATCCGGCTCGCAGGTGCGGTATAAATCCGCAATTCCCTGCTCCCATTCCTCCGGTGTCATCATGCCCCGCCCAAGCACGGTATCCCTGACCCCTTCGACCATCGCGGCGAACGTCTGGCGGGTGAACCCGTCAACGAGCGCCGGTCGCGACGCATCGACATACACCATTCTCGGCCATACGTGAACGTCTGCATACCCGGCCAAAACCAGAAGCGGGAAGAGTTCCCGGCCGATGAGCGCGTTTCCCCCGGCCTCCCGCTGGAGTGCGACAAGGCACCGGATGGCCGCGTCCGCCGCCGCACTTTTCGGATGGAAATACGCCGAACCATGATCACCTTCGATCACCGTGATCGTCCCGCCCGGCCTGATGAGGGGACGGAGGAGTTCGAGCGCCCGTTTCGGGTCGGCGAGGTGTTCCAGCACGAAGCAGACGAAGATATGATCGAAACTCCCCGGCGGGAACGGGAGGCTGAAGAGATCGCCGGCCTGGAAGGTTACGTTCGTGATCCCTTCGGCCCGCACCCGTTCCTCCGCACGCCATATCGAGTCCGGGGAAATATCGACAGACGTGATCTTGGCTTCGGGACTGTTCTTTGCCAGAATGATCGTCTGGGCACCGGTTCCGCAGCCGGCTTCAAGCACCCGGCTCCCGGCAGGGTACCGGGTATCGCTGTGGAGAAGGTCTGTCAGGGTCCGGGCCTGGTCGCCCAGCCGTTCTGCTTCCCGTTGAGAATACCCGTGGACGTACTCCCTTTTTTCCATGGACGGTCTCTCACGTACCGTTCAGTTGCCCGGAATAAAACGCTGATCCCGTCACGCCGCCGGGTGCCGGTGAAGATCGATCGCAACGCGCTTAAAGTGCGGAGGGTAGAAGAGCCGGCCGGACTCCCGGACCGGGTCGGCAAAGACAAGGGTGTCTCCTTCGTTTCTTGCGGTCACGATGTATGAGGTGTACAGGAGCCGCCTGACCTCGGGAACGGAGAGGTAAGGGGCGATATGCTCCGGATCGGTCCAGGTGTATTTCGGGTAACATGCCGGATCGCCAAATCCCCTCCCGAGCCGGAACTCAATAACCGTCCACTCATCGCCGTCATCGTAAATTGCATGCCACCGGCGCGGATCCGGCTGCGGGATTACCTTAAACGCTCCTTTGAGCGCCGGTCGTGAAGCAACAAACGCGACGGACCGGACGAGCAGGAACGCGACGAAGATCGCAGAGTAGGCCACCATTCCTTGCGCGAAAGTGACGACGCCAAGTGCCATCCAGCACAGGAAAAAGAGGCTTATCGCCATCAGGAGAATGCTCGGGCCGGGGAGGATGAAGAGCGCGTATTTTTTATCTGACTTCGGGGCGAGGAGCGGGATGCCGGGCGTTGCCGGGAGGTCCATGGCGATATGCAGGAATGCACCGGCAAGCACAGCGGCAAACCCTCCCGGGCCGGCGCGGATGAGGAGGGCCGGATCGATGAACCCGGTAAGGGCCGCAAGCGCGATGCCGGTGTATGCGAGGGCCGACATCACGACTACTCCCACAAAACTGTGGGCGATTCCCCCGTGCACAAAAAGGTAGAGAGACGGGTGCCGGTCGGAGATGAGGGAAAAGAGCACGTCCGTATCGATGATGACAGCACCGATGACGACAAACGGCAGGAGCTGCGGGAAGCCAAGGGAGTACGCGAGGATGGCGGCAACAAGTGCGTGCGTGAGTGAATCCACACGATCCATTTACTTGAGGGAATCTACAAAAGGTTGCCCGTCCCTAAAAAGTGCTGTGGCCGCGATCGGCTCCGGGAACGGCCCTGCACATTCCGGTTCGTCTCAGGTTTTTACGGCAAAATTGCGGGAATAATAGATATAACCCGGTGGTTACATCACCGGAAAGTACTCAAAACCCCGGCGCATTATTATACCGGTACGAAACGATACCAGGAGAGGATATCCATGACAGCAACGCAGAGCAAAAAAACGAGAACAGCAGCCGGTGCCGTACTTGCCGCCCTCTGCCTCATGGCAATTCTTGCCGCCGGGTGCACGGACGCCGGGACGAACGGCCAGACATCTGCGGCCGCAAATTCCCTTTCGACTTCGGGGACGGCAGCAAAATCTTCTTTTGATCCCATTGTGGGGGTCTGGAAAAGTCCGGGCACCGTGTACAAGTTCAGTATTGCATTCGATGTGAACGGAAAGACCCAGGAAACCTATTCGAATGTACCTGCGGTAATCTACAACGGGACGTGGCAGTCAGCGGGGGATAATATGTACCTCGTGACCCGGGACACAGGAGAAAAAACCGTCTGGACCCTGAACCCTTCGGGAAATACCATCTCCAAGAGAGAGGCCCCCGGAGTTGTCTATTCCCTGGACATGGGTACATCGGTGGGAGGCCGGTCCTCCGGGCTGACCGCTTCAGGCTCGTCGATCTTTCTCTCCGGGACCGGGGATGCGGTTACTCCCTTTGCCGCGACCGAATCCGGTCTCTGGATTTTTTCCATGCAGTATTCGGGAGAGAGTAATTTTATTGTCTGGCTCAAGGATGCAAACGGGAAACGGCTGGTTGTCCTTGCAAACGAGATCGGTACCTATTCCGGGGTTAAACCCCAGACGATAGATGCAGGAAAATATTATCTGGACGTTACGGCAAGCGGCCCGTGGACGGTCAGGGCATCGGTATCGTAACACCGTTTTCTTTTTCCCGGCTGCGGTGGGAGTTCATGACGGGCCGGGACATTCCCGCGTATCCGTACAAAAAAACAAAACTGCGTGCAACCTTCCCGAAAAGAGCCCGCCCGTATCCGGACGATACATGAGGCCAGGGCCGAGATTTGAACCCGGGTCGAGGGATCCACAGCCCCTTAGGATAACCAGACTACCCTACCCTGGCAGATGTTCTTGTTAATTTGGATGTGTACTCTGATTAATTTAACTCCCCGCTTTTAAAGGTACCCGCAAACGGTTACCCTGCCGGGCCCTGACCGCTGCCCGGGAGCGACTATTAATAGGGTGTCGCGTCCATTAAGTTATCAGGTGGCTCTGACAGGATATATCTAGGGATGGCAAGCGGCGTCGGATGATGCCGCGCCACGGATGATTTTTAATCCATTATTTCAGGGCACGTGCGAACGGGAAGGTGGGGGAAATGGCGGCAGACCCGAAGATCAGGACGCCGATCGTGTGCGTTATGGGGCATGTGGATCACGGCAAGACTTCGCTTCTTGACCGGATACGCGGCTCATCGGTCGTCGCCTCGGAAGCGGGCGCGATCACCCAGCATATCGGGGCAACGATCGTTCCCATAGAAGCGATCCGAAAAATGAGCGGGTCGATGGAGAAGATCCCGATCAATATCCCCGGGCTGCTCTTCATCGATACACCCGGGCACCACGCGTTTACCACGCTTCGGGCCCGGGGCGGGGCGCTTGCCGACATGGCAATCCTCGTTGTCGATATCAACCAGGGATTCCAGCCCCAGACGATTGAGGCGTTGCAGATCCTGCGGAACTGCAAGACGCCGTTTGTGATCGCGGCGACAAAAATCGACCGGCTCCACGGCTGGCGGGTGAACAGGGACGAGGCGTTCCTTTCGACGTTCGCAAAACAGAACGAGCGGGTCCAGAATGATGTCGAGACGAAAACTTACGAGATCGTGGGCAAACTCTCTGACCTCGGGTTCTCGGCCGACCGGTATGACCGGGTCTCGGATTTCCGGCGCAACCTTGCGATCGTGCCGGTGAGCGCCCACACGGGCGAAGGGATTGCCGACCTTTTGATGATCATGATCGGGCTTGCCCAGCGGTACCTGGGAGACGAACTCAAACTTTCCGTTGAGGGGCCCGGGTCGGGCACGGTCCTTGAAGTAAAAGAGGAGCGGGGTCTCGGGGCGACGCTCGATGTGATCCTGTACGACGGCACGCTCTCGGTGGGAGACGAGATCGCGATGGCCTCGCAGGACGACATTGTAGTGACCAAGGTCCGCTCGCTCTTAAAACCCCACCCGATGAAAGAGATCCTTATTGAGGACAAGTTCGAGCACGCCAAGTCCGTGGTCGCGGCGGCGGGGATCAAGGTCTCCGCCCCGGGCCTCGAAAAAGTGATCGCGGGGTCACCGCTCTTTGTCGTTCGGGGCAACCTGGACGAACTCTCTGCCCGGATCAAAAAGGAGATGCAGGAGATCCACGTCAACCTCGCCGAGGAGGGCATCGTGATCAAGGCGGACACGATCGGCGCGCTCGAAGCGCTCTGCAAGGAACTGGATGCAAAAGATATCAAGGTGATGAGGGCGCAGGTCGGCCCGGTGAGCCGGCACGACCTGATCGACACCGAGACGATTAAGAACCCCACGTTCCGCGTGCTCCTGTCGTTTAATACCCCGATCCTTCCCGACGCGGCGGAGATTATCAAAGACCCGCTCTACACGCAGGTGAAGGTCTTCTCCGCGCAGGTGATCTACCAGCTCATCGACCAGTATGTCGAATGGAAGGACGAGCAGAAACGGATCGCAGAGAAGGCACAGTTCGAGCACGTGATGATGCCGGCGAAGATCCGGCTGCTGCCGGACTGCGTGTTCCGGCAGAGCAATCCGGCGGTGGTCGGGGTGCGGGTGCTGGGCGGGAAACTCCGGGGCGATGTCGATCTCGTCAAGCTGGACGGGAAAAAGGTCGGGCACTTAAAATCCATGCAGCTCCGGCAGGAAAATATCCGCGAGGCGGATGCCGGCCTTGAAGTGGCGATCTCGATTGAGGGCGCAACGATCGGCCGGCAGCTCAACGTGGGCGACGACTTGCTCGTGGATCT
>JBAZHU010000057.1:0-8322 GCA_041652215.1 Methanoregula sp.
GGTCAAACGTCTCGGGCCTGCCCGGTTCCTCGCCCAAGGTTGTTATGTTCAGGTACCGGATCGTACCGTCCGATCCTGTACTGAACGTTGCCTTGCCATCGAACACCGGATCGTATGCGGGGCGCGTGGCGGCAAAGGTGTTTCCGTCCCACGGCGACAGGTTAATGGTTGCCGGTCTCTTCCCCACCGTGACGGTCAGGCTCCCGTTCACATCTGCGACCGTTGCCGTGCCATAGATATCATTCACGTACGAGCCGGTATACCTCGCAAGGGCGAGCGGCCGGGCGTGGAGGGATCGCGGGTTTTTTTCCGGGAACTGTCCCAGATGGCCCGATCCGGCCCTCTCCCGTCGTCACCTTCATATTCCTATAACCCCCCGATACTGCTATGGAAACGCCCCGGCTCCGCACCGCTCTCCTGTTCGTCCTCTGCCTTGCACTCCCCCTCATCGTAGGGGCGATTGGCTCGTTTTTCACCGTAGGAAACATCCCCGGCTGGTATGCCGGGCTTGCGAAACCCTTCTTCACCCCGCCGGCCTGGGTCTTTGCACCGGCCTGGACCGTCCTCTACATCCTCATGGGATGCTCCCTCTTCCTTGTTCTCCGAAATGGGACAGACCGCCCCGTTGTCCGGCAGGGCGCCCTCCTCTTTCTTGCCCAGCTCGCGCTCAACCTCTGCTGGTCGCTCGTGTTCTTTGGGATGCACGCCATCGCCGCCGCGCTCGCGGTGCTCCTGCTCCTCATCGTTCTCATCGCAGCAACCGTGCTCGTGTTCCGGCGCGTCTCTGTCCCGGCCGCATGGCTGCTTGTCCCGTATCTCGTATGGTGCGGCTTTGCGGCGGCCTTAAATGCCGGCATCCTGCTGCTCACCTGAGATCCCGGCATATCCGGTGGGGCTCAGGTGAAAAACACCCCCCCGCTAACCCGAACCGGGCCGGACCCTGCGGTAAGGCAGCGGAGCACTAACATCAGATCGCCAGATAACCGATCAAACGTTCTAAAAAAAAGAGATAGTTATAGGGTTATGTAATTAGAACCGGGGCTTGCGGTGTTTCGGCAGGCATTCCTGACAGTACACCGGGCGTCCCTCGGTTGGCTTAAACGGTACTTCGCACTCTTTTCCACAATCGGAACAGGTGACCTTTGTCATTTCACGTGGGCCGGAGTCTCTGGGACCGCGACCGCCAAAATTGGATGATCCATACATAGTTTTCACATACAGTCAAAAAACTGTGATAGTAAACATGCTGTCCCGGTTTAAGTACTTCTGTATGCTCGCATGGGAAAATCACGTCCGTCCGGGCGCAGGGAATGCATTAAGGACATCCCTAAAAAAGGGTATTTCCTGGTAAAAACCAGCGGCGGTCAGGCCTGGGGTGGCCGGGGCTTCTGGACACTGCAAAGCTGGCCGACACTGTTGATACTGTACGATGCGAGAATCATCTCATCGCTCATGTTCCGCTCCCCGATTCCGATACGGGTCAGCCGGTCGCGGATCAACCGGATTTTCTTCTCGTTTGTCAGCATAGATGAGAGTATACTCTGTCGTATGAGACCATGAAGCAATGTTTTGCCGGCATCCTTTGCCAGTGAATTCGGGAATAAAAAAAAGCGGCGGATCAGAGGTACCGGTTCTTCCGCAGCCAGTCTACCTGGGGGGGAAGGTACCGGTAGATAATATCGCACTTATCGTCCTGGAAACTCCACGGGACAATGATTAAGGTGTCCCCCTCCCGGATCCAGACGCGCTTTTTGATCTTCCCCTTGATCCGCCCCATACGGGTGACCCCGTCAAAACAGCGCACCCGGATATGGTTTGCCCCCATCATCAGGTCTGCGGAACCAAACATCTCGTTATTCCATTTTTTGGGCAGCCTGACCCGGACAAGTGGCGTCCCGTCAGGATTTACTGCATTGGGATCGAACTCGTTGTTCCCTTTTCTCTGGTTATTATCGGTGATACCAACAACTCCGTATACACTACGGCGTCAGGAATCATTAACATATCCATCAGGAACCCCCGCCCTGTATCCCGGACCTTTTTTTCGGGCCGGAAACCCGGTATATTTTTCCCGTTGCGCTCCCTACAAAGAGGGTATGTCCGCACCACCTGCGCTCCCATCAGCCTCACATGACACAATAATATCCGTCCTGTCCGGGCTTTTCGGGGGATTTCTTGGGGTCGCCGCCGCCCTGGTCATCGCGCTTGTCGTCTTTCCTGCCGGCCCGTACTCGTCGCTCTGCAATTACCTCCAGATTATCACGGCATTTGGAGGAGCAGCCGTATTCCTCTGGATCTGGTTCCGGCACGGTCGCGGGACCGGCCTGCTCTTTGCTGCCGGGGCGTTTGCCCTCTGGGGCATTGCGAATAGCGCATGGTACGCTTCCGTCTTCTTCGGGGCCGGCACCTTCACGTTCCCGGGTCTCATCGACATGGGCTTTGTCGCCGCGATCCTGCTCCTCTCGTCGGCGTACAGCCGTATCTACCCGCGAAAGCAGGTCCGGGGCATGATCCTGCTTTCCGTCCTGGTCCTGATGCTGGTCGTGCCGCTTGCCATCCTCGCCATGGGGGGCATTACCGACAAGGCGCTGATGATCCTGCTCTATTTCTTTGCCTGCGGCTCGCTCATCATCACCGGACTCAACCACTCGCTTCCCGATCACCCGATGGCCCTTGCCGGGACACTCCTCTTTGCCATTGCGTTCATGATCTACCCCATACGGGAGACGTTCTTTGCCGGCAACCCGTATCTCTCCGTTATCGGGGCGTTTGTGGCGGCCGGGTTCTCCTTAATTGTCCTCGGGTTCCTGCCGATGGCAGCGTGCGCTCCCCAGCCGGAACCTGCGCAGGTGGAACCGCCCCGCGAGCCATGAACCGCAGGTGCGGGGGGATTTAATCCGATCCGGTTCATCTGCTCAAATCCTTTTTTATTTTCGGTTCTTTTTCTTTGCCCGAACGTCGTCTTCACCGATCCCGGGATCGTCCGGTCCAAAAAGCACCTGTTGCCGGGCGTCCTGCTTCCAGAGCCCGGATACCTTAAGGCCGAGCCTCCGGATCTTTTTTCCCTCATAGAGGCTGCGGAGCAGTTCCCCGGCAGCGGACCGAAGTGTGGTCTCATCGTTATGGTGGTGCAGCAGGGATTTTGCCTTTGTTTTTAACACAAATCCTTCGTACCTGACCCGGACGGTGACCGTTTTAAAATGCAGGTTTTCATCGGCAAGCGACCGTGCGACCTCCCGGACGAGCGTTTCCATGGTGGCAGCGATCTCGTCAACGTCGTCTGTGTCCTGCGCAAATGTCGTCTCTTTGGAGATGGACCTGACCCCGTCGCGCTCCACGACCTCGCTCTCGTCATGCCCGAGCGCCGCTTCGTGCAGCAGGGCCGCAGACCTCCCGAATGCCCCGATGAGACGCTGGATATCGCAGGCCGCAAGGTCGCCGATAGTGGCAATCCCGAGGGAATCGAGGCGTGCCCCGGTTTTCCCGCCGATCCCCGGGATCTTCCGGACAGAAAGCGGGGCAAGGAAGACCGGGACACCGTCAGGTTCCACGACCGTCAGCCCGTCAGGTTTTTTAAAACCCGAGGCAATTTTAGCAACGATCTTTGTCGGAGCGACCCCAAGCGAGCAGGTAATCCCGACCCTGTCCCGGATCTCCTGTTTTAATCGTGAAGCAAGATCCCGTGCCGCAGTAAAACTCCCGATCGGGCTCACATCGAGAAATGCCTCGTCGATACTTACCTGCTGGACCCGGTACCCGGTCTCCCGGAAGATCCCCATGATCTCCCCGGATACCTGCGCGTACCGGGCCATGTCGGGCCGGAGGTAGATCGCATCCGGGCAGAGCCGGTACGCCTGGGAGATTGGCATCGCAGATTTTACGCCAAACGCCCGGGCCTCGTACGAACAGGTCGAGACCACGCCTCGCCCCGCCCCACCCTGCGGGTCGGCGCCGACAACGACCGGCTTCCCGGCAATCACGGGATGGTCGTGCATCTCGACTGCCGCATAGAAGCAGTCCATGTCGGCATGCAGGATGATCCGTGGTTGTCCGCCCGGGTTTTCGCTCACCGCCGCCTCCTGTTCACTATGGGGGTATCCCCCCTCATTTCAGGGTCAGGCCGTCCCTGCCGCACCGGTCTTCTGCTCCTGCGTATCGCGGGACATGGTAAAATCGCTTAAGGTGCACTGGCGCTGCCGGAGGCTCTCCTTTAACAGTGTCGTCTCGGTGATAAAGCGCTGTACGGGCAGGGTAAAGCGTTCCGAGATATGGCCAAGCGCTGCCTTGAGATCCTCAAACTCCAGGGGCTGCTCCCGCATTGCGCTCCTGACATTTTCCCTCACGTTAAAGACCCCCATCGGCACATACCCGGGCAGCGCCTCACGCAGGATGATGGCCCCGGCCTGCCGCTGTTCCTGAGCGAGCGCTTCGAGCACCGCCATCTTGCAGGAGTAATAGCAGCCGCCGAGCGGGGAGTAACCGGTCTTTCTTTTGAACCCCTCGTGATCCGAGAAGACATACTCCTCGTTCCCGAGCACGTGGAGGAACGCCTCGGTCCATTCGTACTGCCACGCAGTCGGCAGCAGGATCACGGCGTACCGGTTGTGCAGGCTTGCATACTCGTACATGCGCACCGTATCGATCACCGGACACTTTTTTACTTCGGAGAGCAGGTTGTTGCCAATCATCGTGTCGCAGGCCGTGATCGACCACCGGGTGGGGACAAGGTGCCGGTTCGCCTCCCTTCCCATGGTTCCGGCCGAGAACGCCTTCTGGATCGTGGAGAACGGGGTTCCCGTCCGGTGGAGGCCGAGAACGGCATCCCGGGACAGGAGATCGGTATCGTAATAGACCTTCTCAAGCGAACGGTCCCAGCGTTGTGCCGTAATCTCGAAGCGTTCGAGCGGGGCGCTCGGCCCAAACGGGGTATGCTCTTCGGAAAACGAAAGTCCCGAGGGAGCGGTCTCAAACGCCGCCTCGCTCTCGATGGAAGCCCCGGAAAGGACAATCTCCTGGAGTTTATTAACAAACCGGTTGTCGAGATCAAAGGCGTTATTAAGCCTTTTTCCCCGCACGAGGTTCATCCGGTACCCGATGATCTCTTCCTGCGAATGGCTGCCGGATATCCAGTCCTCAGGCCGGTCCATGATGCCGGTATCCCCGTGGACGGGTGCGATCATCGGGCCGGCGTAGATGTCCGGGTAATTCCAGCTGCCGATAAAGACCGATGGCGGGGAGCTGCCGGTCATCTCTTTACCCACCTCCACCGACTTCATCTGCATCGTTGCGGCGGTCAGCTGTTTCAGGTACGCCCCTTTTCCCATGATCATATTATATGGACTCATCATCGCCGGGGTATTAAAGAAGCAGGTGTGCGGGGAGAAAGTGAACGCCACCCTTCCCTGCCGGTTGTCAGCTGACAAACCTTTATGTGTGCCGCGTACGGGATATCTTGTATCCCGTCCCGCACATGTCGGGGCCAGGAGCCCGTCATATGTTAGATGTTCTTTTCCAGGCGACGTGGTCGCCCTATGCAGCCGGCGCTGGTATCGGCGTCCTTGTCTGCCTCTCGTTCCTGCTGTGCAACCGGCCCCTTGGTGCATCCTCTGCCTACGTGAAGGCCCGGGGACTGCTTGAAAAATCCGTTGATCCGCATGTCGAAGAAAAGAAGGAATATTACCGTGGGATCGAGCCACGGGTCGATGGTGTGCTGATGATCCTGCCCGGCCTTATTATCGGCGCATTCATCGCGGCAGTTCTCTCGGGCCAGTTCCACCTCTCATGGGTGCCCGGTACCTGGGCGGCAGCGTTTGGCGACAACGCCATCATCCGGGTCATCGCCGCGTTTGCCGGTGGTATCCTCCTTGCGTTCGGGGCGCGGTGGGCAGGCGGTTGTACGAGCGGTCACGGCATCAGCGGCACCAGCCAGCTCTCGCTTGCAAGCATCGTGTCCGCTGCCTGCTTTTTTATCGGGGGTATCATCGCGGCTTTTGTGATCTTCCATCTCCCCGGGGTGTGATGCTGCCATGCCACTATTGACCCGGCTTCACCAGAATGGGAGGGCACAGATCGCACTTGGTCTTGGTATCGGCACCGCGTTTGGGTTTCTCCTCCAGAAAGGCGGGGTGACGGATTACAACGTGATCATCGGCCAGCTGCTGCTGGAAAACTTTGTTGTGGTAAAACTGATGCTCTCCGCGGTCATCGTCGCGATGATCGGCGTTCACCTGCTGGTACATTTCGGGTATGCAGAACTCCATATCTCCCCGGGTTCCCTTGGGTCGAACATGATCGGCGGGCTCATCTTCGGTGTCGGGTTTGCCCTGCTCGGGTTCTGCCCGGGAACCGTGGCAGGGGCGGCCGGCACAGGGGCGCTTGATGCGCTCGTTGGCGGTATTATCGGTATGCTTGTCGGTGTCGGGCTTTTTGCGGACTTCTACCCGGCAATAAAAGCCCGGTTCCTCTCCCGCGTCCCTCCCCCGGCGCTGACGCTCCCCGAACTCCTGCACCTGGACAGGTGGGTTATGATCGCAATAGCGGAGGTCGCCATGATTAGTATCCTCCTCCTGCTTGCATACCTTTGCTGGTGACCACACCAGGAGTCATTGCGGATACGCGAGGGGACTATTCTCCTTTACCCGTATATTTCCGCCTTTTTTACACATGTGTTCTGGTAATTCCCATAGTAGGTGAGGATGTTTGTGACCGTCCTGTTGATCGTGCAGGCAGTCGTAACTTCGGTCCCGGTCGAGACATCGATCCACTGCGTTCCCGGCTCAAGGGAAATTGTCTGGTTATGGTACGTAAGGTACATCGTACCATCGGAGGTGAACCCGTTAACCGTAAGATCTCCGGAAGTGTGCGGCAGGGAATATGCTCCGGTAAGCATCCCGGAACTCCCGTTGCCGTAATCCCCGGAAAGGAGCGTGGTCTCCCCATAGATAAGGAGAAGGGAGTCGTTTACCTCAAAAGGTACAATTCCTTCGAGGCACCCGGTCTCCGTTTCCAGGCGGTACGTGGGGAAGTTGATCCCCGCAGGGGGGCATTTCCCGCTCACCAGCGTGCCGTTATAATACGTATGGAGATCGAGGAACGCGTACTCGCCGGCCTGTGGCATTCCGGCCCCCCTCTGCTGGGAAACGCACCCACAAACGCCGACAAAAGCCAGTACGAGAACCATGGCTGCACATACAACTAACCGGATACCGGGCGTGCCCTTCATACCCATACATTATACCGGGTGCCACATCTCTCTTTTCGCACCAGCAGGCCTTCCTCCTTTATCAAACCCTAAATCCCGGCAAAATAAACCGGATACTGAAATGATCCCGGTTTCTGACGGCTTGGTGGTCATCGCGCTCTACGTGCTCGCCAATATCATCGTGTTCTGCCTGTACGCGTACGACAAGCATGTGGCCCGCACCGGCGGATGGAGGATTCCCGAACGCATTCTCCTTGTTGCGGCGCTTGTCGGGCCGTTTGGCGCGTACGGGGCGATGCGGATGTTCCGGCACAAGACAAAAAAGGTAAAATTTTACCTGGTACCGGTTTTTGTGGTCATCCACATCGCCGGAATGCTGTATATTGCAGTCAGCATTTTTCACCTCACCATTTGAGGCTCGCGGCATATCGGACCCTGCACCTTTAATACCGGGCTCAATCATATTTCCCTGAATGCGAACCAACAGGCACCAGTATTTCCTCGACCTTGCGCAGCGGTGCGCCAACCAGGGCACCTGCCTGCGGCGCAACTTCGGCGCGATCATCGTTGATGAATACAATACCATCGTTTCCACCGGCTACACCGGTGCCCCAAGAAAGCAGATGGACTGCACGGAACTCAACCGCTGCTGGAGAAAAGAGCACAATATTCCCTCGGGCTCGAACTATGAGCGGTGCCGGAGCGTGCATGCGGAGATGAACGCAATGCTCCAGGCAGGAAAACTCGCCCGGGGCTGCACGCTCTATCTCGCGGGGTTCGATGTTGCTACCGGGGAACTCACGCAGATCTGGCCGTGCTTTTTGTGCTCGAAAATGATCGTTAACAGCGGGATAACAAACGTCATCATGCGGACAACCCCCGACGAGTACAAAGAGATGGACCCGATGGTGCTCTACCAGATGCGGAGCCGGGAATCGCTCGGGGAAGATTCCCCCTCGTAACCAACCCCGGCGTCCACCCACACCGGTGTATCTCATATTCCGTGACAGGACGCAAGGTTATGATGGCAGGTTGGTGAGATCGACACTCCATGCGGTCTCGTAGGGAACAGGGGTGGTTCCCTGGAGCCTGAATTTGAGGGTAGATCCCTGGCCGAGCTG
>JBAZHU010000058.1:0-8319 GCA_041652215.1 Methanoregula sp.
GAATTAAAACCCGGTACCTGCATGTCCATTTCGAAGGCGATACCGTGAGGACCGAGCGGGATGTTACCCTCGCCGATGGGACACGGGTGTCCTTCTGGATCAGTGCAACGCCGCTTGTCGATCAGGATGGGGAGATCACCGGGGCCATCGAGACAATTCGGGATGTCACGCACCAGAAACAGACAGAGCGGTCGTTACGGGAATCGAATACATACCTGGATACGGTGATAAATACCCTCGCCGACCCCCTTTTCATCAAGGATCGCTCCTTCCGCTTTGTCAGGCTCAACGATAGTCTGTGCCGGTTCACCGGTCATACCAGGGAGGATCTGCTGGGAAAAACCGATTTTGATTTTTTCAGGAAAGAAGATGCGGAAATATTCCGGCAGAAAGACGACGAAGTCTTCCGGACCGGCCAGGGAAACGAAAACGAGGAAATAATCTCGGATTCGCTGGGAAATATCCATACCATCGTCACGAAAAAGACGATCTATACCAATACTGCCGGCGAAAAATTTATTGTCGGGATCATCAGGGACATCACGGAACGCAAAAAGACAGAACTTGCATTGCAGCAGGCGCTCACCAAACTTAACATGCTCTCCTCGATTACCCGTCACGATATTCTCAACCAGCTCATGGGCCTGCGCTCGTATCTTGAACTTATCGGGATAGATGAGAAGGATCCCGCTCTTCTCGGGTACCTGGAAAAAGGGATCCAGGCGTCGGAGGCGATACAGTGGCAGATCGAGTTCACGCGATACTATGAAGATATCGGGAGCCAGGCCCCCCGTTGGCAGGATGCAGCCGGGCTGTTTTTATCCGCTTCGTCGCAACTGCCACTGGAAGGAATCACCCTTGACGTACAGGTATCAGGACTGAGCGTGTACGCGGATCCCCTCATCGGGAAAGTATTCTACAATCCCCTCGAGAATTCGTTGCGCCACGGGGGCGGCGTGACCCGTCTCTCGCTCTCTTTTAAAGAAACCACGGACGGTCTCGATATGATCTATCGCGACGATGGCATGGGTATCGGCCCTGAAGACAAAAAGAACCTTTTCCGCCGGGGATTTGGGAAGCATACCGGCCTTGGCCTGTTCCTGTCGCGGGAGATCCTCTCGATCACCGGCATATCCATAACGGAAAACGGTGAACCCGGCGCCGGGGTCCGGTTCGTAATGCTGGTTCCAAAAGGGGTCTTCAGGTTCACGGGCAGCACCTGATACCCTTCGGAAATGCCCGGGCAAAGAATCGATGTGTACCATTCCGATCCCCTCTTTATCAGGAGCTGCGATCGCCCGGGGTAAAGAACCCGGATCACTGCCCGGGCAGGTACTCATCTGCGAGCATCCCGTAATACCGGGTTGACCGCCAGTGATCCCGGAGCCAGACATGCTCGCGAAGGGTGCCTTCGTACGTGAGCCCGCATTTCTCCAGTACGTGCGCCGATGCCAGGTTCTTCTCGTCGCATTTCCCGTATACCCGGTGCAGGGATAGTGTTTCGAACCCGAACGCGAGCAGCGCCCGGAGGATCTCCGAGGCATACCCGTTTTTCCAGTAATCCGGCAGCAGGATATATCCGGCCTCTGCGGTGCCCCCGGGTTCAGGATCGATCTCGAACATCACAAAACCGGCAAAGTCCCCCGTCACCGGGATCCTTACTGCAAGAACGTAATCCCTCCGGTCAGCCCGCTGTGATTCATCGATCGCGTGCTGCACGTAACCGGCGACCTGCCCCTCGTTTTCGAGCCAGATAAGCACGTATTTCATGACCCGGGGGTCGCGGGCAAGAAGCTGCATGGCGGCGAGATCCTGCCCGGTCATATCCTCTAATACCAGCCGCTCTGTTGTGAGGGAAAAAACCATTGCGATACTCCGATGATAAGACTCCGTTGAAACCTCTCTTCTTGAAGGGTGAAACTTTTTTGCAGTCGGTCCCGCACCGGGGACAGGACACCCGCGTGTCCGGGCCCCTCCGGGCAGACGGCCGGCTTAGGGTTTGAGCCCCGGTTCCCGTTCTTCCCTGATCCCGCCAACCGGATCAGTCATGAATGCAAAAAGGGGTGTGCAGATAATTTTCTTTCGATTTTGCCGCATTTAACACTGGCGTTGAATGAAAAATGTCTGGCAGTTATCGCGGGGTTTGACGAGTCCGACACGGATTCAACTCCTTTTAACTCTTGCATGAGATTTATGAGCACAATGACAAACATATAATAATTATAAATATACTTTTTATCAATGCATGATAATCACCAGGGGGTCGGGACGGATCGTGTCCTCTATGTCGATGACGAGCCGGCCCTTCTGGATATCAGCAAAATCTTCCTTGAGAGCGACGGGACGTTAGCGGTCGATACGTTCCCGTCTGCACGTGAGGCACTTGACCATCTGAAGTCAGTACGGTACGATGCCATTGTCTCGGATTACCAGATGCCGGAGATGGACGGCATCGCGTTTTTAAAAACGCTTCGTTCTGAGGGCAACGCAACACCGTTTATTATCTTCACCGGCAAAGGCCGCGAAGAAGTGGTTATCGAGGCGCTCAACAGCGGTGCCGACTCATACATCCAGAAAGGTGGCGAACCCAAATCACAGTTTGCCGAACTTGCGCACAAGATCCACCATGCCGTCGAACGGAAACGGGCGGACCGGGCCCTTAAAAACAGTGAAGAAGACTACCGCCATCTTATCGAACATGCCAACGAGGCGATCTACGTTGTGCAGGACGGATTGCTCCGGATGGTGAATCCCCGGACAATTGAATTCTCAGGGTATTCAGAGAAAGAACTGCTCAACCAGCCATTCACCCGGTTTGTTCATCCGGAAGATCGCGATCTGATGCAGGACCGGTTTAAGAAACGGATTGAGGGAGCGGCAGTCCCTTCGTGTTATTCCTATCGTCTGAACCGGAAGGACGGGACGGTCTGGTGGGCTGAACTGAGTGTTGTCGCCATTACCTGGGACGGGCATCCTGCCACACTGAATTTTGTAACCGATATCACGGATCGTAAGCTCGCGGAGGATGCACTCAGGGAGAGCGAGGAACGGTACCGGCAGTTTTTCAAAACAACGCTCGACAGCGTATTTATCACAACTCCTGATGGGCAGTGGATTGATTTCAATGATTCTTTGGTGGAGATGACCGGGTATACGAGCAGGGATGAGATGTTCCGGGTTCCTGTCCCTTCCATCTATGCACACCCGGAGGAACGGGATACATTCCTGAAACTCGTTGAACGGGACGGGTTTATCAGGGAACGTCCCCTGCAGTTCAGGAAGAAGGACGGGACCGCCATTGACTCCCTCATCACTATCGTGCCCCTGAAAAACCCGGACGGTTCCGTCAAAGCGTTTATTGGTACAGTCCGGGATATCATAGGCCTCAAGCTTGCAGAAGATGCACTCAGGGAGAGCGAGGAACGGTACCGGCAGTTTTTCAAAACTACTCTCGACAGTGTATTTATCACGACTCCTGATGGGCAGTGGATCGATTTCAATGATGCCGTCGTGGAGATGTTTGGCTATACTACCCGGGAGGAAATCTCCGGCATTCCCGTCACTTCGTTCTATGCATGCCCGGAGGAACGGGATACATTCCTGAAACTCGTTGAACGGGACGGATATAGCAAAGAGCGCCCCCGGCAGTTACGGAAACGGGACGGATCTGTTTTCGATGCACTGATCACTATTGTACCCCAGAAAAACCCGGATGGCTCCCTCAAAGCGTTTATCGGGACAATCCGGGATATCACCGATCAGAAACGGGCAGAGAAAGCACTGCAACAGAGTGAGAGAAAATACCTCTCCCTCTTCGTGCATATGACGGAAGGTGCAGCCCTCCACGAGCTCGTGTATAACGATCAGGGTGTCCCGGTGGATTATGGTATTATCGAGACCAATCCTGCGTTCGGGACACTGCTTGGCATCTCCCGGGATGCGGTCATCGGGAAGATGAGCCGGGACGCATATGGTGTAGCCGAGCCGCCCTATCTTGAGGTCTATGCCCGGGTAGCCCTGACCGGAGAACCTGATGTCTTTGAAACGTATTTCCCACATTTGGCAAAACATTTTTCAATTTCCGTGTACTGTCCGTACAAAGGCAGTTTTGTTACAATTTTTGAAGATGTCACCGAACGTAAGCGGGCGGAGAAGGCACTGAGGAGAGCGAAGCCCAGCTGCGGACGCTGATCGACACCCTTCCCGATCTGGTATGGCTCAAGGATCCCGAGGGGGTTTACCGATCATGCAACCGGCGCTTCGAGAGTTTCTTTGGCGCAGCGGAGAAGGACATCGTGGGGAAGACGGACTACGACTTTATGGACAAAGATCACGGTGATTTCTTCCGGTATCATGACAAAGCTGCCATAGAGGCCGGGGGTCCCACGGCAAATGAAGAAGAGATTGCGTTTGCAAGTGACGGCCACAGGGAGATTCTGGAGACCGTCAAGACACCCGTACACTCAGGAGACGGCCGGGTCATCGGGGTCATTGGCATCGGCCGCAACATTACCGGGCGCAAACGCACGGAGGAGGCACTGCGTCAGGCGAACCGGAAACTCAGCCTCCTCTCCGGCATCACCCGGCACGATATCAATAACCAGCTGACCGTATTGAGGGGCTATCTTACCCTGCTGGAAAAGGTGCAGCCGGATACATCCTCCGGCGAATATTTCCGGAAGATCAACGCCTCTGCACAGCGCATCTCATCTATGATACAGTTCACAAAAGACTACGAAAAGATCGGGGATTCAGCCCCGGTATGGCAGGACCTGCACACGCTCGTGGACACGGTGGCAAAGCAGGCTCCGCTCGGACGGATCGCGGTGAAAAATGATCTTCCCGGCGGCACCGAGATTTTTGCCGACCCGCTTATTGCCAAGGTGATCTACAACCTGATGGAGAATGCGGTGCGGTACGGCGGGAAGATCACGGCCATCCGCTTTTTTGTTCAGGAACGTGACAGTATCCCGATCCTTGTGTGTGAGGATGATGGCGACGGCATCCCGGCAGGAGAAAAAGAGAGGATCTTCGAACTCGGGGTGGGGAAGAACACCGGTCTTGGTCTGGCCCTTTCCCGGGAGATCCTCTCCATTACCGGTATCACGATCACCGAGAACGGCGAGCCGGGAACAGGGGCACGGTTTGAGATGACGGTACCGGAGGGGGGTTGCCGTCAGGAATGCCGCATAAACCGCTAAAAAAGCACCGGGTATCTTTTTTCGCGCATCTCTCTTTAAAAATCCCCTGCACGATTTCAAAGCAGAATATATAGTATCTCCATGGCGACCGGGCGGATATTCCGGGCGGCGCGAAAGGGTTAGGAGCAAACTCTTCTGATTTTTCCGGGCACTACCGGGAGATTTTTAAAAAAAACAGAGGGAGGGCGGGATTACCGGTCGCTGATCTTCTCAACGACCCTGACATTATCCCCGCGGACCGTGATCGGGATCGGGACGACACTTTCGTACAGTTCAACGGTTATCTCTTCTTTAGCCGAGTCGACACGCTTGACTACCGCTTTTTCGCCCTTGAACGGCCCGGCGATCAGCTCGACGATCGTTCCTTCATCGATACCGGCCACCACGGGTTTCGGGATCAGGAAATGCCCGACTTCGGCAAGCGTGGTCTGGCCCTTGGCAAGCGCGCGGGCGTGGGCGATCATCTCAACGAGCTGTTCGATCCTGTTCCGCTGCTCGGGCGTCTCGACAAGGACGTACCCCTGGAGTTCGTTGGGGACAATAATTGCGGTGACCTTGATATCGGTCGCCTTCGTCTCGATGGCCTTTAAGATATTGTCGGCAACCGTGCGCTCCTGCTTGGAGGTTGTCTTGATCGCGAACATCCTGTTATTGAAGACCTCAGGCTCGGCGGGGATTGAGGGCGCTTGCGATGCGGGAGTGGGTTCGGGGGTCATGGCAACCAGGATCAGAATCCTAAGAGCGTCTTGTGGTCGAAGAACAGGTAGATGATAAATCCTATAAATCCGATAAGGAGGACACCGGCTGCCGCGACGGTCGCAATCTTGGTGAACTCCTCACGGGTGGGAGTGCGCGCGAGTTTCAGGACACGGAAGTACTTGCGGAATAACTCCTCGTGCACGTCTACTTTGATATCAGGTTTTGAAATTTCCATAACTGATCACTTGAGAAAATCGATCTCGTATTGTTTCTGTACTTTGGGGGTAAGTTTCTCATTGCGACCATATATTTGTGGCGACCGTACGCCCGTGACCACAAGCAGGCATCGCATCTTGTTCTGCATCGCCGGGTCGACCTGCGCACCCCAGATGATCCGGGCGTTCGGGTCGACGCGGGAATAGACTTCCTGCACGACACCCTCGGCATCTGCCATCGTCATGTCCTGGCCACCGACCACGTTCACGAGCGCGGCAGTCGCGCCCGATATATCCACATCGAGAAGCGGGGAACGGATCGCCTTTTTGACCGAGTCGACCGCCTTGTCCTCGCTGTCGCTTTCACCCATCCCGATCATGGCGACCCCGCCACGCTCCATGACCGTGCGCACATCGGCAAAGTCCAGGTTCACGAGGCCCGGCATGGTGATGAGTTCGGTGATGCCCTTGACCGCCCGCATGAGCACTTCGTCCGAGACCTTGAATGCTGCGGAGAGGGGAAGCTTGGGAACGACTTCAAGCAGACGATCATTGGGGACAACAATGACCGTATCTGCCACATCCCGGAGACGTTCGAGGCCGGCTTCTGCGTTCTCCATCCGGATCGCACCCTCGGAGGCAAACGGCAGGGTGACAACCGCGATGGTAAGCGCACCTTCTTCCCGGGCGGCCTTTGCGACGACCGGCGCGGAACCGGTCCCGGTGCCGCCACCAAGGCCCACCGTGATGAAGATCATATCGCACCCTGATACTGCCGCCCGGATATCCTGCTCGTTTTCGAGCGCGGCTTCCTCGCCGATCTGCGGGATGGAGCCGGCGCCGAGACCCCGGGTCCGCTGCCGGCCGATCAGCATGCGCTGGTCGGCATGCGTGCGGATAAGGTGCTGGGCATCCGTGTTGATGGCGATGAGTTTTGCGCCGTGGATACCCTCTTCCATCATGCGGGTGATGGTGTTGGAGCCGGCGCCACCGCATCCGATCACGGTGATCTCGGTCTTGAGTTCGCTTAAGATCTGATCAAGATCCTCGTTATTCTGCGATGGGGACACAGTTTCGTCCCTTGCCTTTGTGAGTGCCTCTTCAACAATCGACCTCATGAATTCTTCTCCAGTCCCGGGATGTGGATCTTTGTTTCGGTACGGACCGATACCATTTCCGGCAGGATTACCTGTCCATCATGCTCGACTGCCTGCCCAAGAGCAAGCGTCCGCCAGGCAGGCCCGGCCGGGACTCCCAGTTTGCGCGCTTTTTCGGGGTCGAACCGGACCTTTCTGATGATCAGGCAATCACGTTCCGTCGCGGTGATTTCCTTACTACGTATGATTTTTACGCACAACGTATTTAAAGCATTTATTATTTCTGAAGAATTTTCGGAAAAAACCACAAACTGCGGGAGCAGAACGTTGTCCTCATTGGTCAGGTGCACCACGGAAAGCGGCCCGAGGCCCTGGATCAGCGCAGGTTCGTCGGCTTTTTTTGCCTCTGCAAGCAGCACCGGGTCAAGGGAAATCACGGCAAACGGGCCCGTGCCTTCGAGTGCGTGGATGAAGCACCGGGCATGAGGGGAAACAGTCGCAGCCAGTTCCCGTACGGCCCTGTATAGTTCCCACGAAACGTGACCGAGTGCAGAAATCTCGCTCTCGGACAGCCGGGGGATCGCAAGGGAGTCGAGGATCGCGGTCAGCCGTTCAAGATCGGGACGGGACACGGCCTTCCGGTCGATGTACGCGGCAACCGCCCCGCTCTGTTTTATCATCGCCTGCACCATCTCCCGGTCCAGTGCAGCAACCTGCCGCCGGGAGCTGGCGATGTGCCCGAATGCCCCCCGGGTGGCAAGGGCAATGGCAGTCTCGCGGGGAGCATAATGGGTCCCCCCGATGCCAATCAGCGGGATGGCATCGACCGGTTCTGCATCCAGCACGGCTTCCGCGACCGCCCGGCCGGCAACCGGGTCTCCCCATTCTTTTTCAGTGCTGCCGATCTCGACAAAGAACGAGGGGTGCACAAGCCCGGTCGGGCCGTGATGGGTCACCTCATAGGAGACTTGGTACCCTTCAGGACAGTGCCGGGCGAGCGCCCGCAGGGTTGCCTGCATCATCCCCGGCGCCGCAGGAGGGAGCGTGCGGACACTGCCGCCCAGTTCCGCCACCCCGTAATTCCCGGTGACGTGAACCGTAAGGACG
>JBAZHU010000059.1:0-8125 GCA_041652215.1 Methanoregula sp.
CGACGATTCCCCCGGTGGCTCCCGAGAATTCCCCGGTATCTGAAAACGTCGTGTTTGGGCTGGTATCCCGGGCATCGACCGAGAAATTATATGAGCCGGTCTCAAAGGAAGCGGGATAGACATTCATCGTCAGATCCTGCCCGGCAGGAAGACTGGTGGTTCCGGTAATGATATAGACACCTTCCGTATGAATGTCAGGAAGGGTATCGATCGCGATAAAGTGCACAAAAACCGGCAGGATCGTGGTGGTGTTCCCGTAAGTGGCAGGACCTGCGGGAACAAATGTTGTACTGGCAGAAACCGTGCCGGCAGGAGAGGTGTTCCCGGCCGTATTTCCGGTGAGGGTAACCTTGTACTGTCCCGGTTCAAGCGTACTGTTCCCGACCTGTACGGACCACCGGTTAACTCCCTCTGTCCCTTCGGTGACAAGGACCGTTCCCCGGGATTCCGATAAATTGCCAACCGTTGCGTTTGGAACCCCGTGCAGGTCCCACGCAAGCAGGGTGGCCGGCGCAAGGCTGGTGATGCCGGAAATTTTCAGGAGGCTTCCTGTCTGCTGCACGGGATTGATCCTGATATACGGCTGCACGGCAGGAGTCCGTTTCTGGATCGCACCGGGGACGGCAGTGTCTCCCTCAAGCGTGAAGCGCCCGGTTGCAAGGGGCAAATTTTCAATAAAAGTGTAATTTTCGCCAATCGAATATGTCGCTACCGTGATCTGGTAATCTGCGGGCTGCAGGTGGGAAAGAGCGAACTCTCCCCTCCAGCGGCTCCGTCCCCCGTCCGCCGCCGGGATAATCGTGGCCTCGGTCCACGTTTTTGTTCCCCCGGTACAGGTGCCCGGCGAGGGGCAGGCAGTGATCGCGACCGACATATTGGCGTACCAGGGAAGAGTCGTCGTCCCGGAGAGGACCAGCATGTTGTTTTCATCCACGCTTGAGCTGGTGACAGGATCTATGGCAGCAGAGGGTGGCAAAAACGGGAAGGGGAATGAGCTTAAGCAGATGGCAATAAACATTCCCACGAGGAGCAGGGCGGCGACGATTCCCGCGTACGTGAGATATTTCTTTTTCATAGAGGCCTCGTGCAAAATATATTGTGCATTAAGACAAAGAATTTTATCATTTATTCCTGCATTTTTCGTAACGGTTTTTTCGTGAATTGCCCGCATCTGCCCCGCGATCTTAACGACAACCGAAGGAATCCGCTGAAACGGGCGATCATGAGCATTGATCGGTAAGAAACCGGCAAAACCCGTAATCCGGGGATTGTTTCTGTTAAGTCCTGTGGAAAAAAATTGACGGGATTTCTCCATCGGTTGTTTACAGGCCTACTCCAGCGTGAAATATGTATATCCGGCGAGAGATGCTGTTGCAGGGTCAGCAGTCAGGGGATCGCCCACAACAACCGCTGTCATGACAAGATACTTTCCCGGTTTCATGTCGGTCATGTTGACGTCCAGCGAAACCCGGTTTGAAGCAGTATCGCCGTTAATTACCTGATTGTTTGCCATAATCCCTGACTGGGCATTCATATCGATGCCCGTTGGCGAAGTTCCCGGATCCGGGATGATCTGCCAGATCAGGTTTGTGCCGGCAGGAAGAGAGGTGGTCCCGGTAACGGGGAAATCATCCCCAGTGTGTTTGTCGCTTATTGGGGCAAGGGTGATTTCCCCTGATGACTGGCCCGTTTTACCCGGTGCAGTAAGGGTAAAGAGTGCGTAGCCGGTCAGGTTTCCCGGCCGGAAATCTTCTGTCGCGATCGACACGGATGCGTTGTATAAACCCGGAGGGAGCATGGTTGTGTCAACTGCAAATGAGACCCGGTTTGTTGTGCCGCTGCCTTTTGTTACCGGGGAGCCTCCCATGATGCCGGATTCTATCCCTGTCGCATCCGCTGCAAGCGCCGCCGGGCCTACCATCCAGATTACTTGTGTACCGATGGGAAGGCTCGTTGTCCCGGTAACCAGGAACTGGTCTCCCTGTGCCCGGTTGCCAACCGGGTTGACCCGGAGGAAATCAGTGGCGGTGACTGTCGGCTGTACCGGTGTATCCGTGGCAAGATAGGCGCCGTGCAGCGTAAACGACGCGGTAACGTTGAGGCCTGCCGGCCCGTAATCTCCTTTTGCAGGATCGCCTTTCATCTGCATGACCGTGATGGTGCTGGTGCCCGGTTTTAAGATGGCGGTGTCGACCGGCATAGAGAACCAGTTTGAACCATTGCTGGTATTGTACACCTCGGTGTTTCCACCATAGTTGCTGACCTGAACCATCAGGGTCGTTCCGGCCGGCAGGTTTGTTGTGCCTCTGACAATCAGGAGATTCCCGGTTGTCTGATTGGCAACGGGATCTATGTGAATGTAGGTACCTGAGGAAGAGACCGCCCCGATGTGAAGCGGGTTTCCCAGGGGAAACCCGGTGACCATGCCAACGCATACGACGATGGCAACGATACCTGCAGCAAGGATGCTGCCCATGACAAGGGTCTGGTGTTTCATAAGACCACATGCACAATATATTGTGCATTGTGTATAAACTTTTTGGCATTATGCAAAAATATGTTGGCATACACGGCCCAGACCCGGCATAAACACGTTCCCCGCCAGCCGACGACCTGTGGAGAAGAGTTTCGTGGATACAGGAAAAATATACCCAAATTACGTCCGGATTTCTGTCTCCGGATCCCGACCCCACCTTAAAAACCCAGGATAAGGCCCCGATTCCCCGGTTTTTGGATCCCGGGAGGGACGAAATTACAGAAATTGGAGCCTGGCCCCCTCTCCCCCCTTTAGTGCCCGGCCATACGATGCAGAACCATTTATCATGCAGATAATCCAATATCAGAAAATATGGCCGATATTGCTGTAATCGTCGATTCAAGAGGGGGGAATACAAGGAAAGTGGCGGATGCCATAGCAGAAGAACTGGGCGTCCGGGTGGGAGACCCCGGGACACCTCTCCCTGACGATGCAAAGTTTCTGTTCCTGGGAAGCGGGACTTATGGCGGTGCACCGGGAAAAGAGATGGTAAAATTCGTGACGGACAATGTTTTTACGGGTCGCAGAATCGCCCTGTTCGGCACGTCCATGAAACCCGAGGGGGCCGGGAAGATGATCGCTGCAATGGAGGATGCCTTGACAAAGAAGGGTGCCACGGTCCTGGGAAGGTATCATTGCATGGGTAAATTCCTGTTGTTTAACCGGGGCCGGCCCAGCACGGAAGATCTGGATAATGCAAAAAAGTTCGCACGGGAGATGGTCAGGATAAGCTGATCCGATATTTCGCATATACCCTGTCCCCCTTCCCATCGGTTCCCTGATACACCATTGGTCCACGCTCATTTTCCGGCGGCGAACCGGTCCTTGAAAAATCCCTGGCTCTGGTACAAAGCGGCCACAGGATTATGCCCGAGCGCACGGTCTTTTACAATGAGCGGCGTTGTCTCTGCCGTACAGTTCCGCAGGAATAAAATGTCGTGCCCGACGCAGAGCCCGACCATGATGTTCAGGTCAGTTTTTTCCTGATTGAGAATCTCTGCCTGGAGAATCGGGTTGCAGAAGATATCCCCGGGCATGCCAAGATCCTGCGGGTTTACTTCCCCGCAGAGACAGGAAAGGGAAACGACTTCAAACCCGCTCTTTTCAAGGATATCGGACAACAGCTTCGCTTCCGGCATCAGGGAATAACACGTGGCAATGCCCAGCCGTTTCATTCCCCGGATTTTTGCGTATTCGATGATTTCATGAATCCTTGTCCAGGAGTACTTCTCGTTTTGTTTTTGCGGATCAAGCACTTTTTTCATCAGGCCAAGCCACCCCTGCATTACGGCATGGTTTTCCGGGAGACGGTATTTTTCAGTTGTTTTCCTGACCAGATCCGGGTATTTTTCCGTTGGGCATGATGCCGGGACCTTTCTGCACTTTTCCGGCGAACCGCACCGGAGAACCGCGCACTTGGCGCACTGGGGACTGTTTTTTTTCATGAATAATCTCCTGAATGTCAGCTATCCGGTTTCCCTTATGGTGACAAAAAATATGCAGACGGAAAAACGTAACCTTATTGCCAAAAAATAACTATTGGAAGATACATGCCAGAATCAAAAATACAAGCCAGATGCCCGGTGGAATTATTCTGCGATGTCCTGGGGAGCAAGTGGAAGATCCTCATCATCTGGAACCTTAAGGACCGCACGCTCCGGTTTACCGAGCTCCAGAAAAAAATGCATAATGTGAACTCGAAGACCATCACCACGCATCTCCGGGAACTGGAGGATCTCAGGATCATTTCACGGGTTGTGTTTCCCGAAGTCCCGCCCCGGGTCGAGTATTCCCTGACCGAATATGGCAAAGACCTGTTCCCGGCATTTAATGCCCTGCGCACCTGGGGACTGCATTACCTGGAGTGTGAGAGAATCCCCGCAAAAAAATGCTAGGCCGGGGTGCATGGACTGACAGGTCTGGTTGGGCCGGCGGCACTCATCGCTCGTTGGAGGCAGGGTGGCATCAGCGACGCTCTCACGGTCATCGTGACAAAACGAAGGGCCATTGAAGAAATCTCCTCCCGACCGGCACTTCCGCCACGCTCCGGCCAGGATCATACAGGAATTATGTAACCATGCACTATACCCGGGCCTCTGCTAATCGGGCCCCGGCTGCCACCCCCGCCTCATTACGGTGGAAACCTTTTGTAGTATCATCGTATAAAAATGATAAAACAATATTTTAGTGATCACTATGACCGAAAAGAAAGGACATTACGAGAAAGGGCTCTGGGTTGAAGACCCTGTTGCAGCCCCCGCAAAAGTGGAGACCGCAATCGACATCCGCCTTACCGCCGCGACCAAATCGGTCATCTCTGCGATGGACGATCTCGCAAAGGTCACCCACGATCTCGTGGCAACCGATGAGGGCAAGAAACATATCGAAAAGACCGTGAAAGAAACTACGGTTCAGGTCCAGAAGTCTTTTGACGACATACTTGCCCGGGCCAGGGCTGAAGTGGAGAAGGCGAAGGCGGATATCGAAAAGGCAACAGCAGACATGAGCAAATCCGGTGAGCCAAAAAAGTAAACCGGAATCCAGACAAGTATGGTAAAAATTCCCGATACTTTTTTTCAGTGACTTTTAGGAGGCTGCCCGTTATCCAGCCGGGACCCCTCACTTACGCTTCGCGAGCAGTACCGCTCCCCCGATTGCCGCAAGGATTCCTGCCATTCCCACCCCGGCCTTCTGTGTCGGTGTGGCACTCGCATCCGGGAGCTGTTCCCCGTCCAGCCATTCTGTCGCGTACTTCAGCTGGACATCTTCGCCGGCCATTGCCCGGGCAACCGTATCCTTATTCAACGGTACCCGGACGGTCGGCGCCACTCCGCCCACAAGCGACGCATTGCTGTCCACCTGGATCGTGCCGGTCTGGTCCAGCGAGGCTCCCGCCGGGAAGAGGACATACATCTCCAGTGGCATGATCGCCTGGAAACCGTTCATCCCGAACGCCCCGTCGGTCCCGTACCAGGAGACGATTGTACCCCTGCCCGACTTTGTAAACACCATCGGCAGCCCTTCTCCGGAACTGATCGCGTCCGGTGAGACAAGCAACGCAACGGGGCCGTCGTACCGGGCCGGCTGTGGCTGCGTCCAGGATTCCGTGAGGGGCGTAAACTTCCCGGTCCCGGGATCGTACATCGTGGCAGTCTCGTAGAAGACCGGCTCGTCCACGAACCAGCCGCCAAAGCAGGATGCCAGGTTGTCCTCCCCGCCGCCATTCCACCGGAGATCGATTACTATTCCAGGAGATTTGTTCGCGATCGCGGCGAGCATGGCGGCCTTAAACGGCTGGTACGCGCTATAGGACTCTTCGAGGATCTCAATGTATACATACCCGCCCGGAAGGGTCCGGGCCGTCACGGTCTGGTTGCTTAACTGCGGTGTGATCCCGTTCAAGGGGTCCGCATTACCGATGTCGTTGATCTGTTTACCGATAAAGAAACTGCTTTTGATGAGGCTGTCATACTTGTCATCGTATGCCTTCAGGCTGACAAAACGGGACGGGGTGGTGGAATTGCTGGCGATCGTAATCGAGACCGTGGTTCCCACCGGGGCCCGGGTCAGGAGCCGGGTTTTCTGGAGGGCGATACCTTCTTCTGTGGAGGGTTTCTTTGTTGTCCAGATATACGGCGTGGCATTGACCGCCGCGTGGATCTCCGCACCGTTCCAGGCAGTCACGGTATCCCCGAAGCGGATCCCCGCGTTCTCCGCTGCGCTCCCGTTCGCCACGTAACTCACGACAACCTCGCCGGAATCGATCTGCACCAGCGCAATCCCGAATCCGCCACCAATGTCGGCGTACTTTGCCCCATAATCGCCGGATTCCGAGAGCATGTTCACGTGCCCGTCAGGAATCGAGTACAGGTATCCCCGGAGCGCCCGGATATAGGCTGCTTTGTCCTGCCTCTTCTCGGTATCGGCAACCACGGGCTCCCATGTTTTGTTGAGCGCGTCAAAATCCACGGACCGCCATTCGGTAAATGCATACCGCTCCTTCATGAGAGCATTGAGGGAGATAAACGCCCCGGTCCACGAAAGATTGCGGTAATCCGCAGTCGGTGTCATATTCGCGGCAATCGGTGCAAATGCTGCTTCAATCGCCTTGTTGTACGCCGTTTCGTTGTTCTGTTCGAACGCGGCGCAGGTATTACTCCAGTTCGTGCAGCCAAAACACCCTGATAGAGAGGATGCCGCAGCCGGAATACCGGTAATTGCGAGAAGAAGGAGAACGGCGGGAATAACCCGGGACCAGATCGTGGCGTTGTTCACGCGACGACTTTTTGGCAAACGGGGGGCTGGACTCATGGGATATCTGTATTTACATGTATGGCATTAAGCGATTCTCTTTTGTTTTAACCGGCAGGAATGAGTGGTCCCGTACACCCCCGACAACGAGCAGTTCGAACGTATTCGATCCGTCCCGGGTACACCGGACAACTTTCTGTTGCGGGGTGGAGGGTAATCTACCTGATGATACCAAACAAGGAAAGAATACCCATAAAAATGCCTCCCAGTATCAGAAGCAGGAAGATCCATGTCCAGAATTTACTCGTGCATACGCCCGCAAGGTCAGGATCCTTCGGATACACCCGGGTATCGATATAATCCCGGAAGAAAAGACGGCCGCACTCGGGACAGATTTCGTGAAATATCATATCCTCATGACCGCACTTCGGGCAAATGAACGGAGCTTTTGCGCTCATAATAACACCCCGTTGCAATGTTGTCAGATTGAGATAAAATTTCTGGCGAGGAGTGAAAAACATGCTGCAGGTATCGCAGAGAAGCAGTAAAATGAGTGTGATAGAAGGAGAATCTTTTCACGGGATCACTGTTTTCGAGATAATACTCCGGCAAACCTGATACTCAGCCGTGACCTCACGTACCGGCTAAATGTGAAATCCGGTGAACACCCGCACCGGTAATCCGGATATCAGAACCGGAACGCTCAAGTGATCTGTAGGGTAAAACCCTAGTGCAGCAATGACCCAACGCAAGGGATACAGGTATAACCGGCTTCTCCGGGAGATCTGTTCGGCCCGGCCGTTCACCTACATCGCCGTCATCGGACTGAGCGTCTCCGGCATGCTTTTTGCCATCATCAGCCCGCTTATCATGCGGTCGCTGATCGATGACGTACTGATCGGGAAAAACACCTCTCTTCTCATCCCGCTGCTTGCCGCAATGGCAGGAGTGTTCCTCGTCTCAGCCCTCTCAAACTACCTCTCCGCCCGGGTAAAGGGGACGCTGTATATCGACCTGTACCGGGAATTCTCTTCCCGGGTCTTTTCTCATGTCCAGCGGGCAGAATACGCAGCATTGCAAAAGTTCAAGACCGGCGACCTGTTATCGCGGATAACCGGGAATGTGACAACGGTTGTCCAGACCGCGATCCGGACCCTCCCCCAGATCCTGGTAATTATCCTTGGCATCATCCTGCCGCTCGCCATCATGGTAAGTATGGATGCCGTCCTTACAGCGGTCGTGATCCTGCCGGCAGTCTTCTTTGTCTTTTCATCGGCCTGGTTTGGGAAACGGATGAAAGCCGCCCAGAGGCCGGCACTGGATGCGGATGCCGGCATA
>JBAZHU010000060.1:0-8123 GCA_041652215.1 Methanoregula sp.
TGTCTCACCCTTCTTTCCTAGTTTCAACATTCTTGTTCCTTCAACCTCTAGATTTTTGATAGTAAGTTTTAAAGGGCCGTTCCTCCAGAAGACTTGACAAAACCACAGACAACACAAAATTTTATCATGTGTAAAAATAATTAAACACATAGATGCAAAGCCCAAAAACCCTGCCGGAACTCGCGAAGCTCCTGAGTTTTCTCGGGAACGAGCAGCGGCTCTGCATACTCCGGGCGATCTCCCAAGAGGAGAAATTTGCACGGGAGATCGCAGAAGAGGTCGGGATCTCCCGGCCTCTCGTAAACATTTACTTAAAACAGTTCGAGAGGGCCGGCCTTGTTACGGGCACCAACCGCGTCTCCGATGAGCCGCCATATCTCAAACGGTACTACAGGGCTGTGCCCTTCGAACTGGTCGTCAATCTCGATGTAATCGGGAACATGAAAAAAGAGGCATAAACATGGGATTTTGGAAAACGATCAGGGAATTTCACTGGATAACAAAGATAGTTATTGCATTAACCGTACTGCTCCTGGGATTCCTCCTTGCAGCGATGGCTGCGGCAGTATACCAGACATCGCACCAGAACAACCAGGCTGCTCTTAATGCAAGCCAGGGATTCGGAATGATGGTAATGTCTCTGAGCTGGATTCTCACCCAGGCATTCCTCGTGGTACTGGTCATTATTGCGATCTACATGGCAATAACGCGGGTCAAGGTCTGGATCGAAAAATATCTCGATGCGATGCTTGCCGAACAGAAAACCGAACGGGAAGCTACGGCCGCAGCGATGGCTGCCATGAATGAAAAATTCACGCGGATGGAGCAGAAACTGGATCGTATCGAAACCATCCTGGAAAAAGTGGGAGAATGATCGCATGGTAGACTGGAAATTCGGAGATACTGACGATCTCAGGAAATGGATCGAGAAACTTGCCGGGGCATCGGATGAGAGACAGACAGAGATGACCGCTCTCAAGGAAGAACTTGCCGGAATGCGGCAGGAGATACGGGCGATGCAGAAACAGCTGGACACGCTTACCACCATGAATGAAAAATTCACGCGGATGGAAAATACACTGGAGAACATTGAGAGACTCTTTGAGAAGGTGTCGGATTGACCGTACAGAAACCGAGGGAACTTCGCTGGCCTGCCAAAGCCGGTATTGCCGTCATTATCCTCCTCCTTATAGGGGCAGCAAGCCTTGCCCTGAATATCGACCTCCTTGCGATCGTTACCCCGGTTATTGTTGGGTGTGCCATTGCATGTATCACCCTGGTTATTCTGGCATATTGTCTGCTGCGATGGCTTCGTATACAGGAGACGCTCGCCGTCCAAAAAACCGCAGATCTACGTGAAGTGCAACAGGGAATACAGGCAATAAAGCAGTCGGCTGAATCCATGCAGAAAAAACTGGACCATATCGAAACCATTCTGGAAAAAGTGGAGTGATCGGGAAGTACTCGGCATACCTTGGTTTACCACTACCGGAGCCGGCCCCCTCCCCAAAAAGACCCCATCATTCCCCCGTTTATCGTTAAACAAATAATACGCGTATCTTTTTTCAGGAATATATTATATATAAATAATAATACTTTTATGGGATCATCATGGGAGAGAATTCTGCCCCAGACGGGGATCCAAAGATCGGTGCACTCAGTGTCCGCTCCCTGCCGTCCGATGATGCCCCGGTCCTGCTCGATGGCACTGCCACCGGGAAATCCACACCGGCGACCCTAGAAGATCTCAAGGCCGGAAAGCACACGGTAGCGGTCCAGCTACCGGACTGTACGGTCATATCCCGCGAAGTTACGGTGGCATCCGGAAAGACCCTTACCGTCTGCCTGAAACAACTGAGCAAGGAGGAGCAGGGCCGGGTTTTCCGGATCGCTGCGTATACGGGCGGCTTCGTGGTCGTCCTTACCGCACTCGCCATCTTCGACCGGCTGTACCTCGGTTCGCTCGATAACCTGACCCGGCTGATCATCTATATCGCCTGTTCGGGAGGCCTTGGCAGCCTTGCCTACAGTATATTCGGCTACATCGATCATAACGGCAAAAACGACTTCGACCTGAACTACTTCTGGTGGTACATCCTCCGCCCGTTCATCGGTATTATCTACGGTACCTTCGCCTTCCTCTTTGTCGCCGGCGGCCTCATGACATTATCCGGGGTAACCGCCGACACGACCCTCTTTACGACAAAGACGGCCATGTTCTATTGTGCGCTCGCATTCCTTGCCGGGTATGCAGAACATGCGTTCTCCCTCCAGCTCAAGGAACTGGCAGAAGCCCTCTTCAAGAAAGAGGGGTCGAAGTAGGGAATGTCCAGATGTCCTCTGGAAACACTTGATCACGCCACCCACCGGACCTTCTGCTCCAGCTCCGGGTCATGGCGGGGCTGGCCGGCCGGCTCTGCTGCGGGAAACCCGAGGGGGGTGACGGCCACGATCTCTTTTGTGTCAGGGATGGAGAGGATCCTGCGCAGGGCTTTTTCGTCCCGTAAGGGCCCGGTCATCCAGCAGGTGCCAAGCCCGAGGGCGGTTGCGGCAAGCACCAAGTTCTCTGTCGCCGCACTTGCACTCTCCAGATTTGCCTTGCGGAAATCATCGGTATCCGCTATATCGGTAAGGACCACGATGACAACCGGTGCCCCGCCGTATGACTCCGCAAACCGGATGAACTCCTCCCGGGACAGGGAGCCCCGGAGCGGGGCGGGGTCCCAGTTCCGGGTAAATTCTTCGACGATTGCCCGGTAGCTCTCTCCCATCTCCCGGATCGTATCCCGGGAGGTCACCACGATAAACTCCCACTGCTGGCGGTTCATGGCGGAGGGCCCCCAGTTGGCCGCATCGAGTATCCGGCGAATCTCTTCTTTTGGAACCGGGTCCGGCAGGTACTTCCTCACCGCCCGGCGGGCGTGAATCGCCTCGAAGAGTTCCATGCCCGGTCACGCCTTTTTACGGGAAGGGTTCCCGGATTCTGCTGCCTGCACCAGCCGCACTCCGAGGTCAAAGGCTTTTTTGCAGTCCTGCGGGAAGGCAGTTTTCCTGTGCTCGGCTTTTTTCTTTTCATCAAACATCGTGCAGAGCACTTTTGCATAGTCCTTGAACTGGTACGTGTCGTACGCACAGACATGCTCGGAGGAGCCAAAGACCATACCAAGGACGTTCTCGTTCATAGCAAAGTGCGGGCCGTAGCCGTATTCCTTTACCATGGTTTCAGAGATGTTCATGGTATAGATGAAACCTGTCGCGATCTTCCGGGGGAACAGGGTGCCATGCTCCGGGGTGTACGTGAGATAGGGAAAAATCAGCCGTTCCAGAAACGACCTGATCATCCCGGTATCCGAGCCAAGATAGATCGGTGTCCCGAGGATGATCGCATCTGCTTCTTTTTCGATCTTTTCAAGGAGGGGCGTGAGATCGTCTTTTACTGCACACCTGCCGTAACTTTTCCCACCGAGCGTTTTGCAGGCAAAACAACTGGTGCACCCCGTGTAGATTGAGTCGTACAGGTGGACAAGTTCTGTCTTTGCACCCTCTGATTTCGCGCCTTCGAGCGCGTGTTCGAGCATCGTTGCGGTATTCCATTTTTTTCTTGGGCTTCCGTTGACTGCGATAACGTTTGTCATGAGTTCACCGTCTCTTTAAGAAAATTTATGTGGGTTATTTGGGTATATCCGGCCGTGCCCATGACGGAAATGGCGGCGACCACTGCCTGTTCCTTGGTCTTGTTATCGAGAATCTCCCGGGCATAGATCTCGCCAAACGAATATTCGACGAGGTACCGGGCAAGGTCAGGGCATATCCTGTTAAGTTTTTCTTCAACAGCAAGGCCTGCCTCGCCGTCGATCTCCTCTAATTTTTTCCTTCCCAGGATTGCATAATCTGTCAATGGTATCACCGTAACCGGCATGTGTTGTAAGGAGTGCTATTCTTCCCGAAAAGGGCAGGATATCCCGCCCTCCGGGTGCACCCTGCACGAATCACACGAGGTGCATGCGGCCGGCTGATCCGGGTGGGTCTTCCAGATTTGGGGCAGGTCTGGCTCGCGGAGAAGCGGGCGGGAGAGAGAGAAGTACCCGATCCTGGTCGTTTCCAGAAGCTCCTGAAGGACTCCCGGTGTCCGGTTAAGGCCGACAAGGATCACGGGGACATCCACATCATTAGCGATCTCCGCCGCATAGTCCCGGAAGACCGATTCATCGTAGGCCATTCCCGTGGGATCGAGCCTGCCGGTAGTGCCTCCCGTTACCTCGATTGCACTGATTCCCTGTCCGGCAAGGATTCGACACGCAGCACGGCAGGCGTCCCACACGCCATCTTCCTCTTCGAAATCGGAGCAGTTGATCTTGACCATGATGTTAAACGACGGGCCGGTCCGGGCCCGGATGGCGTCGCAGATCTCTGCAAGGAGACGGGCACGGTTCTCCACCGATCCACCGTAGGCATCGGACCGGGTGTTCTTTTTGGCATTCAGGAACTGGCTGGCAAAATACCCATGGCCCGAGTGTACCTGGACACCGTCGAAACCGGCCTGCTGTGCCCGGGCTGCTGCATCGGCAAAGAGCCGGATAACGTACCGGAGGTCCTCCTGCGAAGTCCCGCCCGGGGTCCACCAGGAACCGCCGGCGCCGACAAAGGTGAGCTGTTGCACCACCGGGCATCCGTTCTCATGGACGGCAGCGGCCAGGGCGGCAAAGGTCGGAACGGATGCATCGTCATAGAACGAGAGCATCCCCGGAAGACCGGTGGCGTCTTGTGCAATCGTGGTCGCGCTGGTGATCACAAGGCCCACACCGCCTTTGGCCAGATCCCGGTACACTTCAATCAGCCGGGGTGTCGGGCGGCCGGTCTTATCGGCCATTGCTTCCCACGTGGCCGACCTGAAGAGCCGGTTTTTTAGCCGCATCGTCCCGATGACGGTTTCGTCAAAGAGGGTCTTCATGCGCTCCCTACTGCCACGTTACCTTCAGCGGTTTCCGGCGGGGGATACCGTAGATTTTATACTGCGGGTTACCGAAGAGCATCGCATAGGCGCATCTCCGCCCGGACGGGATGCCCATCTCTCTCTGGAGCGGTTCATAGGATATTGCCGCCATCGCGACAAAGCCGGCCCAGCAGGTGCCGACTCCATATGCAGGTGCTGCCACATCGAAGTGCGTGAGTGCGATGATCGCATCGGTCGGCGCTATCGGGTTGCCTTCCGGGATATGGGCGACGAGCAGGTGCGGGGCGCCCCGGCAGATGACATCATACCCGTTTTCCCATGCCTGGATGAGCACCGGCATATAGCCGCTCATCGGGTGGTTCGAGTTCACGAGCGTCTTCATCCATTCGATGGCAAGGCCGGCGATCTTTTTCACTTTCTCCGGATCGTGGACAACAATCCATTCCACCGGCTGCCCGTTGCCGCCCGATGCAGCGTACCGGGCGATGTCAAGGAGTTCAAGGATCTTCTCTTTTGGCACGGGATCCTTCGTGAAGCGCCGGACCGATCGGCGTTTCCTCAGGTAATATCCCATCTCGTCAGGGGCAATTGTCCCGGCACCGGCCGGCAGGGGCACCTTCTCGTCCGGGCGGTCGTTTAAGAGGAGGGCCTGCGAGGGGCAGAATACCTCGCAGTGTCCGCAGTGGATACACAGGCCGGCTTTTGCGTCCTGAACTCTGGGCAGGGTGTTCTCATCGGCGGGGTCAATGATCCCCATTGTACAGGCATTGGAACAGATCCCGCACCGGGTGCAGAGATCCTGATCAACAAGTATCGTGGTCATGTCAGTGTCCTTTCTTTGTACCGTTATGTGACTGCTGCATCAGGTTCTTTCCGGCACTCCACGCATCCCCGGCACAGGTGCCGAGTGCCCAGTACCGGTTGTCCGGCATCGTCAGGAAGAGCGGGTCGATGGCCGGGAAGTCCGGTTTTCCATCTTTTATTACCCTCTCGTCCGCATATGCCCCTGCAATCTCGCCGATATACAGATAGTGCGTCGGGAGGGTCACCGTCTGGACCAGCCGGCATTCAAGACAGACGGGGCATTCCTTTATCATCGGTGCTGTCTCAAGCGAGCCATAGACGACGTCAAAGACCGCTGATTTGTCGGTCTTTGCACCGGATACAATACCGCAGTAATCGGTCTTCTCAAGAAGATCCGAGGAGGGAATGTTTACCGAGAAGGTCGCTGACTCCTCCATTCCCTCCGGGGTATAGTGATTTTTCGCAATCCCGCAGGCAATCATGGGCGGGTTCCCGTTTACCCGGGCGCACCATCCCACGGCCATAAAATTCGCTTTCCCCTTCACCTGCGTCCCGACGATAACAACCGGCATCGGGATAAAGAAGTTCTTCGAAATCCCGATCTTTCCCATAGTATGCTTCCTCACTTCCTGCCCCTGTCCGGATACCCGGACAAAAATCCCTGAAGCTGACGGAACCCGTTGTCATGATCCACAACGAGCATCTGAATCATTAAGATAGAATCTGCCCCAACTGAATATATAGGGTATACGGTCAATATTGCAATGGACTTTCATAGGAGTAACCATGACCTATGTGAAAAACGGCAAGACCTATCACTGCACGGTGGAGGCGACCCTTGATGTGATCGGTGGGAAGTGGAAACCCCTCATCCTCTGGCACCTCAGGGACTCCGTGATGCGTTTTGGGGAACTGCAAAAAACCCTGCACGGCGTCAATGCAAAGATGCTCACCAAGCAGCTCCGCGAACTCGAGGAGGACGGGGTGATCCGGCGCAAGGTGTATCCCGAGGTCCCGCCCCGGGTAGAATACTCGATCACCGAGTTCGGCAAGACCCTCATCCCCATTCTCGAAGCACTCTGTGCCTGGGGGGCGCAGTACCTCGGTACCCAGAATGGCGGGAAAAATGCGGATGCTTACCAGTGCCCGGCAGCGGCAGAGAAAAAAGCAAAACCAAAAGCCTGATCTTATGGGCCGGCCCTGACCAAAACGCCTTATTCCCCGTCATTTTCTTTTGTTGTGGTCTCTGGATATCGCAACCCGGGCGTGTCTTCTCATACCGCGCGCTTATCCCTTCCCTGTGCCTACCACTTTTATGGACCCGGTCATCGAGCGCATACGAAAGGATCTCGGGGAGAGGGCAGATCCTGAGACCCAGAAGACCTCGAAGCGGTTTTTTAAAGAGGAGATCCGGTGTTATGGGATCAGGACCGCAGCGGTGGTCTCCCTTGGAAAACAGTACTGGAACGAGATCAAGGAGCGGGACAAGCAGGATATTTTTGCGCTCTGCGAGGAACTCTACCACTCGGGGTACATTGAGGAGACCTTTATCGTCTCGCACTGGGCGTATGCCCTCTCCGACAGGTTCGACAAAAAGGATCTTGCCGTTTTCCGGCGCTGGATTAATTCTTACATCACCAACTGGGCCTCATGCGACGGGTTCTGCAACCATGCGCTGGGTGATTTTTTTGAACGGTACCCTGAATGCACCGGGGAACTCAGGGACTGGGCGGGGTCGGAGAACCGCTGGATGCGCCGGGCGGCGGCCGTATCCCTGATTGTCCCGGCAAAACACGGGAAATTCCTTCCCGAGGCGCTCGGGATCGCCGATCTCCTCCTCACCGACAGCGATGACATGGTACAGAAGGGATATGGCTGGCTCTTAAAAGAGGCGAGCCGGCAGCATACGGACGAGGTCTTCGCTTACGTCATGCGCAATAAAAAGGTCATGCCCCGGACGGCTCTCCGCTATGCGATCGAGCTGATGCCAAAAGACCTCAAAACAGAGGCGATGAAAAAAGACTAACGGCACAGTACTCTTTTGGCAGGTACAACCGATAACTGCGAAAAAAACCGTATTTATCGCCAGATTTAATGGAACAGCCTTCCCATGCTCCAGCATGAAACACCATTTCCCGTGCTTTCTGATCCTTGTCTCTTCCCTTGCCCTCATTCTCGTGCTTGCTGCGGGATGCACCACGACCCCTGCGGCGCCGGCAGGACAGGGATCCGGAAACCTTTCACCATCAGTAACCGCCACTCCGGCCGGTTCCACCACCATCACGAGTTCCGCTGCCAGCGTCCCTGAAGCAAACAACCAATTCTCGGCGAGCCTGTACCGTCAGCTTGCCGCGGGAGATGCACC